>JAZSHA010000285.1:0-7621 GCA_045533025.1 Oscillospiraceae bacterium | reverse complement strand
GTATTGCTTCGGCAGGCTTTGAGGGCACTGAAATTCATAACGGTGCTGTTGAATTATACGACGGAACAACCGAACTCAAGGAAGAAACCGACAAGCTTCTTGACGAATTTTTTGAGGTTGATATTGACAATCTTACTTCATTTCTCAAGGCTGAGGATAATCCACGTATTCTTGCCGCTGCCATTGACCTTCAGATGAACAAGACAGTGGGACTTGCGGCAGGCGTGATAATAATGATTTTGTTCACCTATGTAATATCGGTTTTTGTAATTCACCAAATTCAGCGTGAAAGCAGTGTTATCGGTGCACTCTACGCTCTCGGTGCAAAGAAAAAAGACCTTATCCGTCACTACATAACTCTGCCCACAATTATCTGCTTTATCGGCGGACTTATTGGCTCGGCAATTGGCTTCAGTAAATTCGGTATTGAGTGGCAGATGGCAGACAGCTACAATTATTTTTCCATTCCCGCTATACCGCCGGCATATCCGTTATACCTTATCATTTATGCTGTTGTTATGCCGCCTGTTATTTCGGTAATTGTGAATTATATTGTAATCAGCAAACGTCTTTCCAAAACTGCACTGTCACTTATAAGAAATGAGCAGAAGATTTCTCACAGAAGCAAGGTTAACCTTGGAAATATGGGATTTATCCGTCGTTTTCAGGTGCGTCAGATGCTCCGTGAAGCAAGAACGGGTATAACTGTAATTTTCGGTATGTTCATCTGTCTGTTGGTGTTTATGATGGGTATGAACTGTTATGTGCTTTGCAACAATATCAAGGTTGAAAACACAGAGGATACAAAGTATAACTATATGTACACCCTGAAATATCCCGAAGAAACTGCTCCCGAAAATGCGGAAGTGTGCTACACGGAAGCTTTGTCAATAACGGATATGGGCTATACCCTTGATGTAAATATTATTGGTATTGACAGTGATAACAGGTATTATTCCGCAAAGCCTGTAAAGGGCAGAAACAGCATTATCGCCGCATCTTCAACAGCACAGAAATATAACCTCTCTATCGGTGATAAGTTGATTTTATCCGACACGGCAAACGATATGGACTATGCTTTTACAGTTGACGGAATTGCTGATTATTCTGTTGGACTTTCTGTATTTATGGACATCGACAGTATGCGTGAGCTTTTTGGCAAGGACGAGGATTACTACAATATGCTCCTTTCTGACGAGAAGCTTGATGTTGACGATGGAAGAGTTTATTCGGTTACAACAAAGGCAGATATAGAAAAGTCTGCATCGGTTTTCGTTGACCAGATGAGAGGAATGTTCACGATGATGATTGCAATGTCGATAATCATTTTCTGCGTTGTAATGTATCTGATGATGAATGTAATGATTGACCGTGCCTTATTCGGAATTTCACTCGTGAAGATTTTCGGTTTCCGCACAAATGAGATACAAAAGCTTTATCTTAACGGAAATGCTCTGACGATTGCTATTGGTGCGGCTATCGCTATCCCTCTCTCAAAGCTTATAATGGATGCAATATACCCAAGCTTTATCGCACAGAATGCCTGCGGCCTCAATCTGCATTTTCCGTGGTATATGTATGCTATGATTTTTGCGGGAATAATGATTTTTTATTTTGTTGTAAGCGCAATACTTGTAAGAAAGATAAAGAAAATCACACCGGCAGAGGTGCTGAAAAACAGGGAATAAATTCAACCCAATAAACTTGCTTCAGAGATTACATATATTATGGTAGGAAACCAACATATATGATTATGCATATTGTTACTTCTAATTATAAAGTTATCACATTAAGTCTTGTCGAAAAGTAAAATCAAGCCTCGTAAACAGCTGTTTATGAGGCTTTTTGTATAATTTAATTTCTGTATGGATTGATATAATTCTATAGTTTACAAATTAGCAACAGTATGTTATAATTTTAATAAACATTCGATTGTGCAGATTTGCACACCAAATGCAAATTATGTTACAATAAAACCAAGTTTACATATAGGTGATTTTTCATCAAATCAACACAGGTGGTGGGGCATTTGAAAAATTTATGCGGTAATTGTTTTTCAGAGTTGAACGGAGAAGTATGTTCCAATTGCGGATATGTAAATTCTGCTGATATTCAGGAACCGTATGCTCTTCCAGTAGGTACAGTTTTAAAGGGCAGATATCTGCTTGGGAAAACAATTGGTAAGGGCGGATTTGGAATTACATATTTATCATATGATATATTACATGATAAAACAGTTGCTGTAAAAGAATATTTTCCTCGTGGTGTAGCTGTTCGAGCTTCGAATAATATCGCGGTTGAAGTTTTGGCAAGTGAACAAGCAGATGCCTTCAATGAAGGTAAGGAAAAATTTTCTGCTGAGGCAGCTATGTTATCAAAAGTAAATGACTGTTCGGAAACTATTGGAATATTTAATGTGTTTGATGAAAACGGAACAGCATATTTTGTTATGGAATTTGTCAATGGTGTTACTCTTAAAGAATACACCTCATCAAATGGAACGATAACAGCAAATCAGGCTGTCTATATTCTGAAAAAACTGTTACCTTCATTGGATATTCTTCATAATCACAATATTATTCATCGTGATATAACACCTGAAAATATAATGCTTTGTTTGAACGGCGATGTAAAACTTATTGATTTTGGTTCTGCAAGATATTTTTCCGAAGATAAGGAAGACAATTATTCTGTAATTTTAAAGCCAGGTTTTGCACCTCTTGAACAATATCAGCGCAACGGAAATCAGGGTGCATGGACAGATATTTACTCTCTTGCACTTTCTTTATATTACGGAATGACGATGAATATACCTTATGACCCTATGACACGACTTGATGATGATGAACCGTTTTGTCGTGAGCTTGAAGCAATTCCAGAGAAACTAAGGGTAATAATCCGTAAAGCGGCAAATGTAAGAAAGGAAGACAGGTACAACACTGCAAGAGAACTTCTTGATGATGTTAAAAAATGCGGTATAGAAGAAAAAGGCTTCAAAATTACGTGTAAGGATAATAGCAATAAGCCATCATTTTTTACAAGGTATAAAAGAAAATTATTTGCAGCACTTATTGCAATTGTATCTGTTGTTGCAATTATTATCGCTGTACCTTCCGTAAAGAAAATGATAGATGACAGAAGTATTCCCGATGAAATAAGAATAGGTGATATTTTTTATCCAATCGACAGTGAGAAGCTTGATTTGTCCAATCAGCAGCTTACAAATGCAGCAATTGCCAATCTCAAGCATATGAAAAATCTGAAAAGTCTTAATCTTGATGATAACTTTATTACAGATTTGTCAGTGCTTGAAGAACTTGACCAGCTTGAAAGAATTTATTTTTCCAATAATAATGTATCAGATATAAGCTTTGCCGAAGATATGGAAAATCTTACTCAGATAAGTGGTGAAAACAGCGGAGTTTCCGATATTTCGCCTTTGAGTGGAAAAGCAAAACTTACAAATGTATTTTTCGGTAACGCTTATGTAACGGATATTTCTCCGCTTTCTGAATGTAAAAATCTGCAAAAGGTAGGTTTTAATGAGGCACAGATAGGAAATCTTGAAGCGCTCAGGGGAATGACAGAGCTTGAAATGGTATGCTTGTCAGGCTGTAACATTTCCGATATATCTCCGCTTGCTGACAGCACGAAGCTTCAGTATGTTTATCTTGGAAGGAACAACGTTTCCGATTTGTCACCGCTGGAAAACTGCACTGGAATAACAGAGCTGTTTTTGGATAACAACCCTATCAAGAATACCCTTGATACATTTGATGGTATAACGGTTTATGGAGTAGTTGTGGCTGACTGCAATGAATTGACTGATGAAGATGCTGATTATCTGTGTCAGATAATGCGCGGCGAATTTACATTAGAATACTGATAATAAAGAGGGATAAGAATGTATATTATTACGGAAGACCTTGAAAAGAAGCTTCGTGAGGAAGAAGAATTTGATGAAAAGACAATAATTGATAATCAGGCAGAAGCCATATATACTGCTATTGAAAAATATATGTCCGAAAAAAATATACAGCGCTTAGAGCTTATCCGACGACTTAATCTCGAACGTACTTACGGATATCAGATATTGAACGGCACAAGAGTTCCCACGCGAATTCATATTATCAAAATAGGGCTTATCCTTGAACTGCCTTTGGAGGAAATCCAGCGTTTGCTGAAAATCGGCGGTAAGGAAGTGCTGTATGCGAGAAACATTACCGACGCAAGGGCAATATATGCAATTGAGCATAAGTTTTCCTATGAAGACGCCTGTGAGTTTATATGGACAAGCGGTAATGAATAAATTATAAAGTGTGCAGATTTGCCCACCAAACCTCTCCGAAAGTGTGGTAAAATTAAGCAAACGTAGTGTTTGTTGACGTTTTAAAACATATAAGGAGGAGTTATAATGAAGCAATTCAACAAATCAAAGCTTTGTGCTTTGGTTACAACAGCCGCTGTATTTATGAGCAATACCGCTGTATTGCCTTCAATAAATACTTTTGCAGCAGACGGCGACGCAAAAACTGCTACAATTACGCTTGCTGATAATTGGAGCAAAACACTTACTTACGAAGATATTCCTCAGGCTGAGGAAAAAACGACTACTGTAACGCTTAATCCTAATTGGAGCGGAAGTATCGACTTCACAGGTGTTGATACAGAAAATGGCGAACACAAGTTCTTGCCAGATGGCGGAAACTATAATTTTGATTATGGAACATCAGAAGCAGATATCATTGCGGCTATTGAAGCTGCTGATAGTGTAGATTTGCCTGAGTATCCTACAATTGAGATTAATGGTATCACTATAAGCTATGATTGGACATTTACCCCCGCTGACGGCACAACAACCACTAATGTTCAGATACACTCAGGTGCAGGAGGTATGGACGCTTCAGAGGTATGGACTAATGGTGATAACAATGAATTTTCTTTTGACAGCAATACAGGCAGCGAAACGATTTCTTATAGTTCATTAGCAGGCACAACTGCTATTGCTAAACCAATGTCGATGTACATCAATGCAGGCGCTTTCAGTAATAATGAAAACGACAGCTTTGTACTTAACGTAACAAGCGTTGAGCTTGATGTTACTTACCTTGACGGCGAAAACGGCGGTTACAAGGGTCTGTATGATGACGCAATAAAATCAGGTAACTGGCATTTTGCTGCTCATTCTCCAAATGAGGACGCAGGCGACCGTTCCGCTGATATTGTTGCCGCACTCAAGGCAGAAACAGGCGACGAAACAGGACACTGGACTATACAGGTTACAGATATGACTGTAAACTACAGTTGGGAAGTTACAACTGACAGGGAAGAATTCAGCTTTGACCTTAACCCTGTTGTTATGGGTAATACTCCTGCAGGTACAGAAACCTGGGTAGAAGCTAATTATTGGACTGCTTACTCAAAAGATTATAAAACAATTACAACCAAAACAGGCAGCGACTCTTTCAAAGCAAGCACTTTATTTGCTGATACAGGTATAACTGTTGAGGATATTCATTGTATGGATATCAACGGCGGTATGTGGACAGACAATCCTGCTGATACGCTTACCATCAATGTAACAGGCATTACACTTGATGTTAAGTATACAATTGAAAAGCCTCCTGTTGAAGCGTATGTTTCATATAATGATGTACAGGGCGCTGAATACCTCAGCATAACCTGTGATGTATCGACACAGGCAGAATGCGGACACGAAAATCACATTGCTGATGACGGAACAGATTACTGGGTAGGTCAGACTTACTGCCCATGGCCTGAAGTAAGTATGAATAAAATTGACACAAATGGCAATTGGAGTGACGCTTACTATAATCAGTGGTCAACCAATAACAATGTAGTAACTCCAAGTGACGATGGAAGTTCGATTAATTTTATGTTCCCTATGAGTGATATTATCACTGCTTTGGGGACACTTACAAGTGGCGAAGAGTACGTTATTTCAGGTAACTGCGTTAATACAATTGAGTATGAAATGCTCGCTTCAAAGCCTGATATGATTCTTGGTACAGGCAGCTATGAAAGCGGCACAATTGAAGAAGCAATGGAATATGACCCGACAACTAATACAGAAGTTGCAACAGGTATTCCAAATATAACACCTACATTTTCAATTGCTGAAAATGATAATGCTGTATCCTTTAACGGATATGACGCTATTAAGATTGATTACACAGCTAAGTCCCCTGAGGCTTGCTATGGTGTGCTTGTAGTTCTTCACGGTTGGGAAGACAACAGTACTGGCTGGCTGGAAAAATTCTATGCTATTAATAACAGCGGTTCAATTGTAATTGACCTTTCTTCTATGCAGGATAAGGTTTTCCACAATATTTATGTAGGCCCTGTTGCTCAAACAACAGCAAAAATCGGTGATAATTTTGCTCCCGGTTTTGCAGTAACAAGCGCAAAGATTGTTGCTTCCTATGATGGAAGCTTTACAAGTGAAATTGCTAAGCCAGCTCCTGATGAGCCGACAACAGAACCTGAGACACCAACAACAAGCTACACAGTAAAAACAGCTGCAACAGAAAACGGTACAGTTTCCGTTGATAAGGCAACTGCTGTCAAGGGAGACACAGTTACAATTACAGCTAAGCCTGCTAACGGTTATGAGGTTGATACAATTACAGTTGTGGGCGCAAGCGGTAATGTAATTGTATCAAACAACGCTTTTACAATGCCTGATGAAGAAGTAACAATTACAGTTACTTTCAAGGCAATAGTTGTTGCGCCTACACCAACTCCACCATCTGGTCCTTCTACACCTTCTACTCCTTCTACGCCTTCCACCACAACACCTGAAACAACAGAAAAAGCTGAAGAGGTAGTTGAGGAAGCTGTTGAAGAGGCTAAGGAAAATTCAACTGTAAAAATCAAGATTAAAACACAGGATACTAAAATCAAGGCTGAAATTTTCCTTGAAGCTAAGGATAAGGAAGTTACACTTGAAATTACACTTGATAACGGTGTAACTTGGAAAATCGAGTCCGACAGCATCAGCGAAGACGCAGCAGATGTTGATATCGACGTTAAAATCAAAACAAAGAATGTTCCTTCCAAGAAAGTAGAAAAGATTGCCGAGGGCAACGAAACAATGCAGCTTTCACTTGCACACAACGGTGAATTCGGCTTCAAGGCAAGCCTCGATATTCCTGTTGAAAAGAAGCATAACGGCAAGGTTGCAAATCTTTTCCATTACAAGAATGATGGCGAATTTGAATTTATGGCAAGCGTTAAGGTTAAGAACGGAAAGGCTACTCTTCCATTCACGCACGCTTCCGAATATGTAGTTGTTTTTGCTGATGAGGCAATGGGCGAAGACGTTTCTTCAGCTGCTGAAATTTATTCCGAAAGCAGCACAATCCTTGATGCTGCCAGCAATTCAGCTGACGTAAAGGTATATGTACTTGTATTTGCTGTGCTTGCTTTTGCAGGCTTTGCAGTTTCAAGAAAAATCAGACAGAAATAATATGTAAAAACAGGCATATGCATTTTGCATATGCCTGTTTTCCTTTATCTCTCAAATGGTCTGTTAAATGACCCAATCTCAATCAGATTTCCTTCAGGGTCAGCAATATAGCAGGTGCGTTGTCCCCATGGT
>JAZSHA010000163.1:0-6090 GCA_045533025.1 Oscillospiraceae bacterium | reverse complement strand
CAGAGTAGAAAGTATCCTGTGTGTCACGTGCAGGGTGATGCTTAGGCATATTCAGCGCCTCGAAGCAGTAGTGGTCGGTTTCAACTTCAGGACCTTCAACAACCTCGAAGCCCATACCGAGGAATACTTCCTTTACTTCGTTGAGTACGGCTGTCAGCGGGTGAAGCTTACCAACGGACTGAACCTTGCCCGGAAGTGTAACGTCTATAGTTTCTTCCTTAAGCTTCTTTGCGGCAAGCTCGGATTTGAGAGCTGTTGTTCTTGCTGCGAGTGTGTCCTCGATGCTCTTTCTCACTTCGTTTGCAAGCTGACCGATAACAGGTCTTTCCTCTGCGGAGAGACCGCCCATCTGCTTCAGAATTGCGGTGAGCTCACCCTTTTTGCCGAGGTACTTAACACGGAGCGCTTCAAGCGCATCTGCGGCATTGCACTCAGCAAGCTCAGCTTCTGCAAGCTGTCTGATTTTTTCAAGCTGTTCCTTCATTAAAAACAATCCTTTCCTTATCCCGAAATTACGAGGAATTCTATGCAAAAAAATAAAGCCCTGCCCCTGAACGGGACAAGGCATAACCTTGCTTATAAACCACCCACAAAGGACAATCATCCTCTATGCCTTAACGCAGCAAATACGTTTCCGCCTACTTGCAAATGTTTCAGCAGAACCACTCGTGAGCGAAATTCGTCATACGGAGGTACAAAGGAGCTTCCAGCTTACGCCCCTCTCTCTGTGTATACCGTTTTCCATACGCTTACTAATTCTGTATACATAAGATACAGCCAAAAATTTACCGAATAAATTTTCTTCAGCCGAACAGCCAAAAGAAATTTTTCAACGAAAATTTTTCTTTAACCGAACAGCCAAGAGAATTTACCGTAGGGAAATTCTCGGAGCCGACTGCTCCGCAGTCGGTTTTCTCAGGTCATCGTGTTTCGGGATTTTATTTACATTTACTATTATATACAATCCCGTCACAAATTGCAAGTAAATTTTTCTTGAAAGTTGAAAAAAAGTGTGCTATAATATATTTTGTACAAAAACTAAATCCAAACAGGAGGAAAAAATGGACATTTTTGTTGAACAAATTGTAAAGAAAACCCCGAACGGCAAAGATACGGCAAAGAAAGTGCTTATCGTGGTAGGAATGTGCCTGCTTGCGGCAGTGCTTGCGTTCGTGATAATGTTTATGCCTGCATTTTCGGGTATAGCGCTTCTTCTGTTGTTCGGCGCATTATACGGCGGATATTATCTTATTACGGGCTGTGATGTGGAGTACGAATATATCGTAACCAACGGAGAAATTGATATTGACAAGATTATCGCCAAAAGAAAGCGCTCACGTCTTATCACCTGCAAGGTTTCTTCCTTTGAAGCTTTCGGTAAGTATGAAAGCGCTCCCGATATCGACAGCAGCGTTACAACGGTAAGTGCTGTGGGAACAAGTCTCAGCGGCAACGAAACTGAGCTGTGGTACGCTGATTTCACCCACGCTTCAGCAGGTAAGGTGCGCCTTATTATTTCAGCAGAGGATAAGGTTATCGAAGCAATCAGACCTTTCCTTCCGAGACAGCTCAAGGTTAATCTTAACAAGCAGTAAGTATATTTTCAGTATTAAATCACACTACTATCAACCGAAAGGAAGTTATTTTTATGACCATTGGCTCCTATCTTGTAGAACTTGACCGCTTCAAGAAAATGGCTGCCAAGCCAAGATTTCTGTCCAAGTATTATTCACCTCAGGAAATGAAGTATCTTATGGAAAAGCACTTTCCTAAGTTTACTATGGGTGAAATGTTTGCCGCTAAGTTTGCTTTCCTTAAAGCAATGGGTATAAGCTCAACAGGAATTCGTCTTAACGAAATTTCTGTGCTTACCGATTACAGCGGTGCTTATTATATCAGCCTTTCGGGCAGGGCAAAGAAGGCTTTTGCACTTAAGAAATGCAGAATTGCTATCAGCTGTTCTCATACCAAAAATATTGCTTCGGGAATTGTTACATTCTACGAATAAATCGGAGGGATAAAAATGATTTACCCTACACCCAAGCAAATGAAAACCATTGAGGAAAATTCCGAAAAGAACGGAGTGTCCTGCCGTGAGCTTATGGAAAACGCAGGCGGCGCTCTTACTATGCTCATTTATAAAATAGGACAGGAAACCGATATTTCTTCGGGAGTAGTGTTCATCTGCGGCAGCGGCAACAACGGCGGTGACGGTTTTGTTGCGGCACGTCTGCTTGCGGAAAGCGGTACTGCTGTTACGGTTGTTCTTGCCTGCGGCGACCCTTCAACGGAGCTTGCAGCGCTGGAATACTGCGAATTAAGCGGCGTGCAGGGTGTTGAGGTGCTGAACCTCAATGACAATATAGATAAGGTGTTTTCAAAGTTTGCGTCCGCAGCGGTAATCGTTGACTGTGTTTTCGGAACAGGCTTCCACGGTTTTCTTCCGCCGCAGATTAAAGCTTGCTTTTCTTTTGCACAGAGAAGCCCTGCAATCAAAATTGCGGCAGATGTTCCCTCGGGTGCGGACTGCTTAAAGGGAACAGTTACTGAGGGCACTCTTAAATGCGATTACACCGTAACATTCGGTTTCAGGAAAATCGGTATGCTTTTCCAGCCCCTTGAAGAATACTGCGGCGAAATAATCGTTGAGGGAATAGGCTTCCCTGCAAAGGCAACAGCAGGTGTTGAGCTGCTTCCTACACTTTATGAGGAAAGTATGGCTATGGAGCTTTTTCCAAAGCGTGCGAAAAATTCCCATAAGGGCGATTTCGGCAGGGTGCTGAACATTGCGGGAAGCGCAGGAATGAGCGGTGCGGCTGCCCTGTCAACAAAGGCGGCGCTTCGTTCGGGTGCGGGACTTGTAACCCTCGCTTCAACCGAAACGGTTATCAGCAGAATTGCGGCGGCTATGCCTGAGGCTATGTACCTTGTTACTGACAAGGCTGACGCTGATACTATTATAAAAGAATGTGAAAACAAGAACGTTGTTGCTGTCGGCTGTGGTCTTTCCGTAACAGCCGACACAAAAAAGCTTGTTGAAAAAATTATAAAAAATGTAACTTGTACAATAATTCTCGACGCAGACGGAATAAACTGCCTTGCTGACAGCATAGATATAATCAGAGACACAAAGGCTGAACTGATTATCACTCCCCATGCAGGTGAGCTTGCAAGACTTTGCGGCACAACTTCCGAGGAAGCGTCTGCTGACAGACTTACCCTTGCTGTAAACCTTTCAAGAGAGTACGGCGTGACAGTTGTTGCTAAGGGTACGCCTACAATTGTTGCAGGCAAGGGCAAGGCTTACGTTATCCCCGCAGGTAACCCCGGACTCAGCAGGGGAGGAAGCGGTGACGTGCTGACGGGAATTATTGCGGCATTTGCAGCGCAGGGACTTGCTCCTATTGACGCAGCAGCGGCAGGTGTATTTGTGCACGGTGCAGCTGCGGATATCGCTGCGGAAAAGCTTTCCGAAATGGGTATGCTACCTTCCGATGTGATTGAAAATCTGCCTTTTGTGTTCAGAAAATGGAACAGATAAGGCTGAATGGTACATAATTAAAGATTGCCCTCTGTTCTTTGAATGGAGGGCTTTTTATGGTCAAATTCAAAAAAACACTGTCAATTATTTTACTGCTTGTAATCATAATGATTGTTTGTACTGCCTGTAATTCAAAAAACAGCAATTTTCTTACCCACACACCTGATATGAACAGGCAATATGAGGCTGAAATGAAAATATGCTCGGGTGATTTGGAATTTTCGGGTGCAGTAAAAAGATATGGTGCTGAGCTTTGGGAGATGAGTGTGGACTCCCCCGAAACCCTTGCAGGACTGAATCTTTCGATGAACAGTGAGGGGGTGAAGGCAAACCTCGGTGAGCTTGTGCTGGAAATTGCGGCGGAGGACGTGAAGGACAAAGCTGTTTTTGCACTGATTTTTAAGGCGCTGGACAATGCGGCAGTGAATAAGCTATCCTGTACCGATACAGAGGACGGCTTGGTTTATGAGGGGGAATTCGGAGGTATGGTTTACCGTCTGACTTTCAATCCCGAAACGCTGGAGCCTGTATTGCTGGAAATTCCCGAATGTGCTCTCAACGCAGAATTTATCGGGTTTGAAATTCTTAGTGCAGAGGAAAGTACGGAAAATGTTTTACAAACCAAAGCTGAAACAGATTGACATTTTGTGCAAAAGCTTCATAATCAGTTACAGCGCAATTACAAATTGTTACGCAATCGTTAAATGTTATAAATAATGCTTGCATTTTTTGTTTACCATGCTATAATTAGTTTGACCTTGGGAAACCGAGTTCATTACAAATGAAAGGAATTATAAAGATATGAAAAAGATTATAGCAATGATTTCCGCGGTAGCTATGTGTGCAGCAATGTTCACAGCTTGCAGCAGCAATGATGCCGAAACAACAGAAACAACTGCTGATACAACCGTTGCAGAGGTTACAGACGATACTGTGAACGATACAGCAATCGAAAGCGAAACAACAGCTGAAACAATGGAAGAAGTTCCTGCTGAAACTGAGGAGTCTGCTGAAGAAAGCGACGCTTCTGCTGAAGATGATGTTCCTGCTGAGGACGGAGAGGTTGGAGCAAATCCACTTCAGGCAATCGTTGATGCAGGTCTTGCAGTAGGCGAGTGGCCTGCAATGATGGAAGTTACTGACACAATGATGCTTACAGATTACTTCATGCTCGACCCTGAAAACGCTAACTACCGTAATATGATTGTTATGCAGTGCCCTATGAGTGCAACAATGAGCGAAGTTATCATCATCGAAGCAGACGATGTTGAAGCTGCAAAGGCTGACCTTAATGCACGCCGTGACAAGGCTATCTCTCAGGACGCTTGGTATCCTAACGATGTTGAGCTTGCAGAAGCTTCTATCGTTGGTACAGAAGGCGATTTTGCTTACTTCATTCTTGCTGGCTCCGCTGCTGAGGCTGAAACTGCAATCGTTGAAGCAATAAAGGCTCTTTAATAGGTACTTATTTAAATGCGTATCCGATTTGTTCGGGTACGCATTTTTGCAAGTTTCGAAAACACAAACTTCATTTTTATATTGTGTATCTATTATCCATTTTAAGGAACAAATTGTTAAAAAGTTGTCATTCGGCTTCTTTTGGGTGCACATTGCTGAAAAAGTATCGGAAAAATTGGTGTGTTGGAATAATGAAAATTTAAAATCTCCCTTGACTTATTGACGGGAATAAGATATAATTGTATATGTGGAAAATTTGAATGTTTTGACAGCGGTTTTTCCGTAAATGCAGAAATGTTCGGATTTTAATTCAAATTCTAATAAGGAGATGTATACTATGTCACTTACTCAGAACCCTAATATCCTTAAATGGATTGATGAAATGGTTGCCCTCTGCAAGCCTGACAATGTTGTCTGGATTGACGGCTCCAAGGAACAGCTCGATGCTCTTACAGAAGAGGTTTGCGCTCTTCCTGATGATAGCAAGGATAAGATGTATAAGCTCAACCAGGAAAAGCTCCCTGGCTGTCTCTATCACAGAACTCAGGTAAACGACGTTGCCCGTGTTGAAGACAGAACCTTTATCTGCTGCAAGAACAAGGAAGATGCAGGCCCTACAAACAACTGGTGCGACCCACAGGAAATGTATGCTAAGCTTACACCGCTCTATGACGGCGTTATGAAGGGCAGAACAATGTACATTATCCCTTACTCCATGGGTCCTATTGGCTCCCCAATCGCTAAGGTTGGTGTTGAAATCACTGACTCTATCTACGTTGTTCTCAACATGAACATCATGACAAGAATGGGTAAGGAAGTTATGGACGCTTTCGGCAACGAGTCCAACGATTTCGTAAGATGTCTCCACTCCAAGGCTGACGTTGACCCTGAAAAGAGATACATCGTTCACTTCCCTGAGGACAATGCAATCTGGTCCGTTAACTCCGCTTACGGCGGCAATGTTCTCCTCGGCAAGAAGTGCTTCGCTCTCCGTATTGCTTCCTATCAGGGCAAGAACGAAGGCTGGATGGCTGAACATATGCTCATCCTCGGCGTTAAGAAGCCTAACGGTGAAATCAAGTACATCACAG
>JAZSHA010000072.1:0-9212 GCA_045533025.1 Oscillospiraceae bacterium | reverse complement strand
GGTTATCCGTCACCCTCACGTTTTCGCAAATGTTGTTGCGGAAACAAGCGATGAGGTTCTGAAAAACTGGAACGACATCAAGCAGCAGACTAAGGGGCAGGAAACCTACTATGAAACATTGGAAAGTGTTTGCACTGCACTTCCTGCTTTAATGCGTGCCCAAAAAGTCGGCAAACGTGCTGAACGAGCAAATATGGACTTTGAGAACGTTACTCAGGTTCTTGAATGTCTTGAGGCTGAAATTGCTGAGCTTAAAGAAGCTATTGCAGGAGGCAAGCAGGAATGCATTGAAGATGAGCTTGGTGATGTACTATTTTCGTGTACAAACCTTGCAAGACACACAAAGTGTGACGCTGAGGAAGCTTTGACTCGTGCTACGGAAAAATTTATGAAGCGTTTCAAGGCTACTGAGGAATTGGTTAGATGTGATGGGATTGATATGAAATCCCTTAACATAAATGAGCTTGACGTTTATTGGCGTAAAGCTAAAACAAAATAGAAAATGGGTTTACCCATCAAAATTATGGAGGTAGTTAAAATGACAAAGGCAGAACTTATCAATGCAATCGCAGAAAAGGGCGGTCTTACTAAGAAGGACGCTGAAAAGTCCCTCAACGCTGTAGTAGCATCTATCACAGACGCTCTCGTAAAGGGTGACAAGGTTCAGATTGTTGGTTTCGGTACATTTGAAGTACGCGAGAGAAGCGCTAAGGAAGCTATCAACCCAAGAACTAAGGAAAAGATTAAGGTTCCTGCAAAGAAGGCTCCTGCTTTCAAGGCTGGTAAGGCTCTCAAGGATGCTGTTGACGCTAAGTAATTAACAGTTACTATAAATGTACGAGCAGACAGGATTGTTCCGTCTGCTCTTTTTATTGTACTATTAGGAGTGATTTTATGCGTCTCGACAAATATCTCAAGGTTACACGTCTTATCAAGAGACGTACTATTGCTAATGAAGCCTGCGATGCAGGCAAGATTTCCGTAAATGGCAAAATTGCAAGGGCTTCTTATGATGTAAAGGTTGATGATATTATTGAAATTAATCTTGGTATGAAGCCTTTGAAGGTTAAGGTTACTAACGTTACCGAATATGCAACTAAGGAAAATGCTGCTGACAACTATATTGTTGTGGAGGATTAATATGGGTCCTTTTGAATATGTTGTTATCAGAATTGACGGTGATTATGCAGTGCTGAAGCGAACTGACATTGTCAGCGAGGACACTGTTCTCGTTGCTCGTGCACTGCTTCCTGAAGAAACCGACGAGGGCACTCGCCTGCTTTGGGAAAATCTTGAATACACTGTAATATGAAAAATGCCCCCACGGCTTCAGTCCGTGAGGGCATTTACATTTTTATTCTTCTGTTGATTCTTCAACTGTTACGTCATCTGCAACAACGATTTCGATGTCTGCGTTTTCTTCAGCAGCTTCTTCTACAACTTCTTCCTCAACTACAGGTTCAGGCTTTTCAAGCTTTGCACCGCACTTGCCGCAGAATGTATCCTCGATTGGGCAATTTGCGCCGCAGCTGCACTTTACAAGACCCTTGAGAGCAAGAATTTGCTCCTTCATTTCAGCGATTGTTTCGAGGGAAGCTGTTACAGAATTAACTGCTTCTGCAATATCTTCATCAGGATTATCCTTATACATATCATAGTAATACTTACCGATAATAGTATAGTTCTCGCTAATGGAACGCTCAGAGGAGATAATCTTTGCATTCAGCTTTGCAGCATTGCCTACCTGCTTTGTTTTTTCGCCAACATTCTTTCCTGTCTCTGTAATTGTGTCAGTAATTTTTTTGATGATATCGCTCATTATAATTTCCTCCATTCAAAATTTGTATGTGGATATTCTTCTATTTTGCTTGACAACAATATTATACTACATATAATATTAAATGTCAATACCCTTTTATAACTTTTTTTACAATTTTTTCGTGACAGTAATTTTCATCTTTACTGTATGTGAAAACAGCAGAAAACTCCTCAGCAATTGCCTCGATATCGCAGTTTGTAGAGGTATACAGGGTTGCAAGCTTTTCATCCTTTGTTACCTTGTCACCAACAGTTTTATTAAAAACAATACCTGCGGTAAAGTCAATATCGGACCCCTTGGTTTCACGTCCTGCACCGAGTTTAAGGGAGATAAGTCCTGTTTTTTCGCAGGAAATACCTGTTATCACTCCGTCCTCTGATACAAAAATATCCTTTGAAAGCTTTGGTTTTGCAAAAACTGTATAATCATCAATAACGTCGGGATTTCCTCCCTGCAATTCAATCATTTCACGCAATTTTGCCAAAGCTATTCCGTTTGAAACAGCTTCCTCAGCCATTTTTCTGCATTCCTCGGCTGTACCCTTTCCAGCAACATAAAGCATTTCAGATGCAAGGACAAGTGATACCTCCATTAAATCCGCAGGTGCATTTCCTTTAAGCGCTTCGATTGCTTCGATAACTTCAAGCGAATTGCCTACGGCACGTCCCAGCGGCTTTTCCATATCGGTTATTACGGCTACGCATTTTCTTCCTGCAAGCTTTCCCACACGCACCATTGCTTCGGCAAGCTTTTCTGCGTCATCGTATGTTTTCATAAATGCGCCGTCCCCTACCTTTACGTCGAGGACAATTCCATCTGCACCTGTTGCAAGCTTCTTGCTCATAATTGAGGAGCAGATAAGCGGTATACTGTCAACTGTAGCTGTTGCGTTACGAAGGGCATAAATTTTTTTATCGGCAGGCACAAGTGAGCCTGTCTGACCTGCGACAGCGAGCCCTGCTCTTTTCACATTTTCGATAAATTTTTCATATGGTATTTCGGTGTTAAAGCCGGGGATTGACTCCAACTTATCAATTGTACCGCCAGTGTGTCCGAGTCCTCTGCCTGACATTTTCGGCACGCACACGCCGCAGGCTGCAACTATCGGTGCGACGATAAGGGTAGTTTTGTCGCCTACACCGCCTGTACTGTGCTTATCAACATTGAAGCCGCCTGTTTCAGGTTTAATCATATCCCCTGATTTTGCCATTGCCATTGTAAGGTCAGTTGTTTCTCTGTCCGATAACGAACAAAAGCATATCGCCATAAGAAGTGCAGACATCTGATAATCGGGAATGTTGCCGGACACATATCCGGCAACAACCCAATTGATTTCCTCTGTACTTAATTCGACGTTATGCTTTTTCTTGGTAATTATTTCGTAAATAGTCATATAATCTCAATTCCTGTAAAGTAATGTTTGAGTATTTCTTCATAAGAATAACCCTGTTTTGCAAGGATATTCGCACCGTTCTGGCTCATTCCTACACCGTGACCATAACCATATGTAGTGAAGATAAAGTATCCATCACTGTATGTAACCTCAAAAGCGGCACTCTTGAGCTTATAATTAAGAATTGATTCACGCATTGCTCTACCTGTAATGATTTTCTGACCGTCAACATTGACCTTTGCAACATAATTTCCGTCAATAATTTCCATAACAGTAAACCAGTTTGAAGGGTCATTTGAAAGCGTAATGCCAAGGTCACCCTCAACAAGGGTACGCATATTTTCTTCGCTTACCTTCATCTGATAGCCGTAGTTCGGGTCACTTGTCATGTCAAAAGGACAATACACGCTCTTGAGATAAGGAACGCTGCTGCCCCACACGTTCTTGGCATCAGCTGTATAACCTGATGAAGAAGCCATATAAACAGTCTGTGCAACATTACCATTATAATAGCAGCAAACACCCCACACCTCGGAAACGAGGTCTTTGATTCGCTGTGGAACGTTGCCCTTAACAAGAACGGACGGTGTAAGACCATTTACGTTGTGGTACTTAACATAAGAATATGCGGCAACTGCCTGCGCCTTAATAGCCTCATCTTTAAAGCTTGAAGAAATTTCATTGTTGACAATCTGACAGATAAGGTCATAAGCATTAACAGTCTGAATTGAACCATTGAACTTAGCTGTAAAGGTTTCATCAGTTGAAATATCTACACCACTGCCCACGTTTACAGACACGGAGGTTTCTGTATTGCTTTCGGTTTCGTCAAACCAAAGAGTAATAATTATATCCTCTGAAGCATCAGGAACTGTAGTATCCACATCCGTTTTCTCTTCGTCAAAAACAAATGTAACGGTTTCTTCCTCAGCTTCGGTTTCGGGAGCTGTTGTTTCCATTGATTCGTCCTCAGCCGGTTCATCGTCATAATCAGAAAGCACCATATCTTCATTCGAATCCTCACCGAAAACTGACTGCTCCTTAGCTTCTGAGCTACCGTTGTCGTATTCATCTACCTCGAAATCTTCGGGGTAGTTGTTTTTTTCTTCTTCCTGAGCCTTGGTTTCTTCCTGAACAGCTGGAACTGTTGCTTCCTCTTCCTCACGGACAGGTGCAGCTGTTGTTACAACAGGTTCTTCGTTCTTTTCAGGCTCAACGGGAATGTTTTCATCTTCGTTTTTTTCCTCAACGATATTTTCGGGCAAAGCAGGCACTGCTTCAACCACATCATTCATAGGCGGAATTACTATATATTCGTCATCCTGTGAATTATCTGCACCAAAGTCTGTTTCTGTATCTTCGGCTTCGGTTACTGCTTCAGTTTCGGTAGAATAATAGTATTCCATCGAAATAGCGTTTTCATCCACATCTTCAACCATAAAGGCAAATGTGTAGAAAACTGCTACAAGCAGAAGTGCAGCAATACCGCTGAGCGTTGTATTCAGCTTCATTTTTATCCCCTCCCTTTATTTATCCTTTTATTCTACATATGTTCCGCCGTTATATTTATAATAAACAGCAGGCCACTTTGGATTTGGATTAACAGCAAAACCTGTTGTATCCATATTTTCTGTTGTTTCACCTGCACGGAGCTTTCTGCCTATGATAACATGACGTGCAGGCTCCCACTCATAGGAACAGGTTGAAAGAGTTATGAACTTATCCTCGGAATTTACGTCAATACCTGTATGGAAATGGCTTCTCTTATTGAGCTCGTCCATAAATTTTTCGTAGGTATGCGTATCGTCAAAGTTTATGTAATTGTGGTAATCAAACACATTTCCGTTATCGTGCTCAGGCTCTGTATTGATAATGAATGAAGCAATGATAACGTAGGTGCTCTGTTCATACTTATTATCAAAGTAGATATATGGGTTTTGGAGCCAGTATTTTGCGTCCCACTTGTAGAAGTCCATCTGACCGAACATTGTACCGTCGCGCTGATTATGTCCATAAAGGATAATATTATCGGACTGCAAATCAGGATAATCATTTACCACATTACGGAAATCGGCATAAACAGTGCCGCAGGAACGATTCTGACCGTAAATATTCTTTTTGAGATAATACTCGTTGTCATCAGCCTGCACAACTGCTTCACTCATAACTCCCGGAATAGAAACATAACCTGCATAGTCCTCGTTGATAGCAAGCATCTCATCAGCAAATGCCATATTTACAAGCGGATTTCTGATAATTTCTCCCTCATCTGTAATTTCAACAGTCGGGGGCGTTGTTTCAACGGTTTCACCGACCTGAACCTGATTTTGGAGATTGTTGAAAACATTGTATTTCTGGCTTAATTCTTTTTGATTTTGCTTTGCTTCAAAGATATGATAGAAATAAACAGCAAGTACAATTGCACAGATAATTAATGCTGCAATAGAAATAAGAACTATCACTTTACTGATTATTACGTTTGATGCGTCGCCTTTCAGCGGTATAAAGCTTTCGACAAATCCCTTTTTAACTTTTTTCTGAGGCTGTTTATATCGGGGATTTGAACGGACTTCGTCCGACATTGCCATTGGTTAACCATTCCTTTCAAGATATACACACATTTTCACTCTGCACGTTCGGGCACTGTAGTTCCTTCCACTTCCGCCGCTTCATCTGGTACGGAAGTTTCTGCAGTCACTTCATCGCTGTCAGAAGGTGTTGCTGTTTCTGTTTCAGCGTCTCCGCTTTCCGCCACAGAGGTTTCCGTAGAAGATTCGTCTGTATTTTCTGTTTCTTCAGCTGAAGATTCTGTAGTTGTAGCTTTTGTTTTGGATTTATTTTCCCGAATTGCATCTTGATAGCTTCGTCTTGTGTCAGCTTTTTCAGTTTTTTCTTTTTTTGTTTTCTCTGTTTCTTCCGGGACTTCCGTTTCCACTGTAGTTTCTGACTCGCTTTCAAGCTCGCTTTCGGAGGTTTCTTCCTCAGAAGTTTCAGAAGTTTCATTTGACATAATAGCTTCCCAGTCAACACCCACAGCATTATAGTTAAGATATGTTTCCGAGAAGTCAAAGTCTTCAATTTTTTCGCCCTCACGGAGACGGCGTGCAAAAACTACAAAGCGTGAATCTGAAAATTCGTTCGAACAGGTTGACAGGCAAAGAAGCTTGTCACCGTATTGGACATCAACCGGAGAAACAATCTGGTTACGCTTCTGAACTTCGTTTATGTACCAATCAAATGTTTCCTCGTCATTCAGTGCTTCGATATAGTCATGATAATGAAAAACCTCGCCACTGCTGTGCTGTTCGGGTTTTACGTGGGTTACGAAATAGCCGTAGATAACATATTCACCTGTTTCAAATTCAGGGCTGAACTTAACCAACGGATTTTCGCTATAAAACTCAACGTTCTGCTTATATTCCTTGAGGTTGCCAAACATTGTTCCATCTTCCTGATTATGGCCGTAAAAGACGATATTCGGAGAGATATAATCCTCGCTGACAGTACATCTGTAATCGAGGAAAACTGTTCCTGCCTTATTTGTACCGCCATAGTAGTTATGGTCGAGATAATAGTCATTATCGTCGCCCTGCATAATCGGCTCATATATATCGCAGCCTTCAATCTCAAGATAGCCTATATAATCCTCGTTGATACTCTTGTAATGCTCGGCAACATTGAAGTTATGCTCCGCAATTTCCTCTTCGGTAGGTGCAATAGTAATAATACTTCCGTCGCTGTCGATTGTAGTTGCAACGGTTGTAGTGATAATACTCTGATTTTCTTTTTTCTCTTCAACAGCTTCCTCGGACTGCATAAGTGTGCTGACAAGCATAACACCGGCTCCGATGAATACAATAACAGCTGCAAGGAAAATAATTTTTCTGATAATTTCACCTATGCTGTCACCCTTCCAGGGAAACAGACTTTTCAGCATTCGTTTAAGAAATTTATCATTTACATCTTCATTCTGCATTTCAGGTTCAATTTCCTTTTTTTCATCAGCGGAAGACGGTTCAGCTGCTTCCTCTTTTTCTTCTTCAGCAGGCACTCCTGCTTCAGCGTTTTCAGATGTTGGCTCCTCCTCAGCAGCTTCGGTCTGCTCCTCATTACTATCATTTGCAGAAACAAGCTCTGTCACTTCGTTTTCGGTGAATTCAATGGAGCCGATATTATTTTCCCAAAGCGCAGCTTCGCTTAGAACAAACTCCTCAGGAGTCATTTCCTCAACAGACTTTTCATCATTAAAAACAACATCTGCCTTTTCCGCCTCAGACTTATCTTCCTCAATTATTTCCTCGGAAATTTCAACACTGTCATCGTTCATATCGTCCTCAGAAATTTCCTCAGTAACCTGCTCCGTTTCTTCTGAAATACTTTCAATTTGTACGTTATCTTCAAAAGACTCAGTAGGCTTGTAAATATCAGAAATAGCTTCAGCTTTATCATTATCTTCCGTTACTTCGTCAGCACTGTACTCCTCAAGAATATCGTCAACAGTATACTTTTTTTCTTCATTATTGGGCATAGCTTAAAATACCTCTTACTGGTTATAAATAAAATTATAATCTGGTTCAAGCATATCACTGTTAATTTCTGCAAGAGAAACATTTACCTCTGGGCTTTCACCATCACGGACACGTCTGCCGATTACAACAAAGCGTGATGGTTCAAACTCATTTGAACAGGTAGAAAGAGTGATATATTTATCGTCCTCGTTGAAATCAACGCCTGTATTTACGGCTGTTCTTGCAAGGAGATTTTCCTTGAAGGTATCGAAGGATTTTTTCTTTGTAAAATTAACGTAGTTGTGGTAATCCCAGATTACGCCGTCTCTTGTCTGATATGGCTCTACCTCGATAACGAACATTCCTATGATTTTGTATGTATATTCCTCATAGAGATTGCTGAATGTAAATGTAGGATTTTCAAGGTAGAAATCAAAGTTCTTTGTGCTTTCCTTTTTGATTTTGTACTTTTTAAGAGTACCGAACATTGTTCCGTCAGCCTGATTATGTCCGTAAATAATAAGGTTATCGGACTGCTTATCGTTATAGTCATTGGCGATACATCTGAAATCAATATAGAGCTGACCAGCAATATTGTGATTACCGTTGAAATCCTTATCAAGATAATAATCGTTATTATCGGTCTGAACTATAACGTTATCAACGTTTGTATTCGGAATAGTAATCCAGCCAGCTGTATCTGGGTTCTGCTCAACAAAGCCCTTCATACTTTCCAGCATTACCAGCGGAGGCGGCTCCGTTTCAACAGGAGTTGTTTCAGCAGGTACAGTTGTTGTTTCGGTTGTTACAGGTGTAATAACCGAAGCAGCGGTATGCTGCTCACGCATATCATCAATATTGCTTTTGTTTTTAGCCTGCTGAACAAAATATGATGCAAGGATTATAATTGAAACGACCAGCACAACAAAACATACTATCGTTACAATTTTTCTTGCAAGCTCAACGCCTGAATCGCCTTTACGCGGAAGAAGCTTGTCTATCACGCTTGTTTTTGATTTTTTATATCCTGCCATAAATTAACCTCATTACTTATAAATTATGTCCCAGTCAGGCTCTTTTGCCTCGGTGTTGAGATAAGCCAGCGAAACATCAACTGAGGGGTCTTCGCCCTCACGGACTTTTCTTGCAAAGACCACAAATCTTGACGGCTCAAACTCATTTGAACAGGTGGACAAAGTAAGAAACTCGTCCCCGTACTGCACGTCCACATCTGTGATAATCTGTGTTCTAAGCATTATATTATCGATAAAATCGTTATATTCCGATTTACTGCTGAAATTCAGCTTGTTGTGGTAATCAAAAATCACTCCGTCAGATGTCTGTGACTCCAGAACGGGAGTTACAAAATACGCAAAAATCTTATAGGTATCCGTTCTGTAGTTGGAGCTGAACTGAATAACGGGGTGCTGCGAATAATAGCTCAAATCCTTTTTATAGTACGCAAGGTCGCCGAACATTGTTTTATCCTTCT
>JAZSHA010000092.1:0-8890 GCA_045533025.1 Oscillospiraceae bacterium | reverse complement strand
AAAAAGCCATGAAACCACATGGTTTCAAGGCTTTTTTGGTGAGACATTGGGGATTTGAACCCCAGACCCTTTGATTAAAAGTCAAATGCTCTGCCGACTGAGCTAATGGCTCATTGTGTTGGTTTACACAACGCTTAATTATTATACCAAAATCGTCTGTAAATGTCAAGCAGATAGGAAATATTCGTTATTTTGCACACATAGTATTTGGTGCACCGTTATTTATTATGCACAATTACCCTAAAATAATTCTTACGGTCAGGGCACTTATCACAAATCCTGTAAAATCGGCGGCAAGTGATGCGGGCAAGGCTTGTCGGGTCTTTTTTACCTTTGTTATTCCGTAGTAAACTGCTATTGTATAGAAGGTTGTTTCGGTTGAGCCGATTATTACGCTTGCGACACGTCCTGCAAAGCTGTCAGGTGAAACGTCGGTAAGAATACTTTCAAAAACTGCAAGCGCTCCGCTTCCGGAAACGGGACGAATTATTGCGAGAGGTATACACTCCTCAGGGAATCCGAGAAGGCTTGTCAATGGTGAAACAGCTTCTGAAATAAAGTCAAGTGCACCCGAAGCCTTGAACATTCCGATTGCTGTCATAAGCGCTACAAGTGCAGGTAAGACTGAGACTGCAGCTTTTAGGTTTTCCTTTGCACCCTCGGTAAACTCGCTGAACACGTCTACTTTTTTCACAAGTCCGATTATCATTACTGCTGCGATAAAAAACGGAATTACATAGTCGCTCATTTACGCTCTCCTTTATCGAGAATTACTGCTGTGACGAGTCCCACAATCAGCGCACAGGCTGAGGTTATCAGCACGCAAGGCAGGATTTCCATAGGTGCTTGCGAGCCGTGTTTTAGACGCAAAGAAGCAGCTGTTGTTGGAATAAGAGTTATTGAGGCAGTATTGAGCACCACAAACAGCACCATATTCCTGCTTGTGATTTCGCTCTCCCCTTCCTCCTCTTCAAGGCGCTTCATTGCTTCGAGTCCGAGAGGAGTTGCGGCATTTCCAAGTCCAAGCAGATTTGCGGTTATATTCATACAAATTGCGTGAAAGGCTTTTCCGCTTGTATCCAGTCCTTTGAAAAGATGTTTCAGCAACGGTCTGAACAAATTTGCAAGGACGTCTGTTACTCCTGCTTTTTCAGCAACACGCATTACTCCTCCCCACATACACATTCCACCTGTGAGATAGATACACAACTCAACTGCTTCGACGCAGGAATTCAGCGCAGCCGAGCTTACTTCGGATATATTGTCCTGTACGGCACCAAGAATTGCTGAAATAATAAGCATTACTGCAAAAATCCACTTTATCATAAGATTGCCCCTACTATAAATTTAATGTCGAATTAATTCATAAAATGGTTATTATTGTTCATATAATGTTTTTTGACAAATATATACAAAATGTGCTATAATCTATGTAAAGAATTTCAAGGAGGTCTTTCGTATGAAAGCAACTGGTATTACAAGAAAAATTGATGAGCTCGGAAGAATTGTTCTCCCTATCGAACTCAGAAGAGGTCTCGGTATCGGCGAAAAGGACGCTCTCGAAATTTATGTTGAAGATGAAAAGATTATTCTTAAGAAGTACAAGCAGGCTTGCGCTTTCTGCGGCAGCGACGAAAATATTGTTGAATTCAAGTCGAAATATGTATGTGCTGACTGCATCACTCAGCTCAAGAAGTAATTGCTTGTCTGTACATAATATTCTGTAAGGCTTCATAATATGACTTTACGAGCCCCTGTTTGATAAGGGGCTCGGCGTTTTTAAAGGAGGGTCGGGAGTTTGGTATTCGTAAGAACTGAAGAATTATTGTCGGGTATGTGCCTTGCAAGAGATATTCATTTTTATGATATGTCTCTCGGCTCTGCTGTTATAATGAAAAAGGGTCAGAAGCTTACCGATGTGCAGATTACACAGCTCTTAAACGCTAAGCTGGACGGTGCTTATGTTGACACAGCTATAAGCGAGGTTCGCATTGTTTCGTCAATCAATCAAGAAATCCGAAGGGAAGCTATTTCCAACATTCACAGCCTTGCCGACAACTTTATCGACAGCAGCAAGGGTGTTCAGAAAAGCGATATTGAGGCTATCGGTTCTACTGCTCAGGACCTTATTGACAGTCTTTCATCTAAAAAGGATATCCTCATAAACATTGCTGACATCAAAATGTATGACGATTACACCTATCACCACAGTCTCAGTGTTTCAATAATGGCTATTGCTATCGGAATTGAGCTTGGGCTTACAAATCAGATGCTTAAAGAGCTTGGACTTGCAGGTCTTCTTCACGATATCGGCAAGGTTGCTATTCCGATTGAGATTATCAATAAGCCCGGTAAGCTTACTCCAGAAGAATTTGATATTGTAAAAATGCACCCTGTTCACGCAGCAACTCATCTTCGTGAGCGAAATCTTGTTAATGACAATATTTTTGCAGGAATTGTCGGTCACCACGAAAAGCTTGACGGTTCGGGATACCCGCAGAAACTAAGCGGTACTGACATTCACCCTTATGCACGAATTCTTATGGTAGCAGACGTATATGATGCGCTCACTTCCAACAGACCTTACCGCACTCCGAGTCCCCCGAATGAGGCGATTGAATATGTTATGGGCGGTATGGGAACTCACTTTGATGAAAGAGTTGTTCACGCTTTTCTCCGTAAGGTTGCACCGTACCCTACAGGCTCCAAGGTCAAGCTCTCAAATGGCGAGACTGCTTATGTAATGAAAAATTATCCTGACCAGCCACTTCGACCAATGGTTGCGGTTATCGGCAGCGAAAAGACCTACGATTTATCGTGGGATTTGAATTGCTTAAACATTGTAATTACTGAGCTGATGGAAGAAAAGAAGTTCAACAGAACACTTATTAATATGTAAAAACGCTTCGCAATGATTTCTCAATGCGAAGCGTTTTGTTTTACATTACTTTTGTGCCGCCAACAGGTCTTATGTAGAGGTTATAGCAGCTTCCCTCACCGAAAAGGTGCTCCATTTCGGTGACAAATGTATCCAGCAGGTCATTCGGAACAAACGCCTGAATTGTACCTGCAAAGCCACCACCATGGACTCTGCAAGCGCCTCTGCCATTCAGGACACGTTCGGCTGTGTAGAGTCCGAGGACAACACCCTGCTCCTTAGGGTCAACAGTTGCAAAAATATTCTGGAGATACTTAAAGGAGCTGTTTCCGCTTGCCTTGACTTCATTAAGGAAAGCATCAAGATTACCATTGCGGAGTGCGTCTGCTTCACGGTCAACACGCTCGTTTTCGTCAAAGAAGTGGAATGCTCTTGAAACAGCTCTGTCGCCGCAGGCTTTGCGTACCTCTGCAACATTTTCCCAAAGCTGTTCACGAGTTATATCACGAAGCTCATTCTTACCGAAGAACTGAGCAACAGACTTCATTTCAACAGGAATTGCCGCATATTCGGGAGTAAGGTTAGCGTGACTTCCCTTTGTGTCAACGATACAAAGGCTGTGTCCGCTTTCGGCAAAGTTATAGCTGATTGCGTCGATTACAGGTTTTGCTGTATCTGCAAAATCAATTTCGATAAATCCGCCTACAGAGGAAGCCATCTGGTCCATAAGTCCGCTTGGCTTGCCGAAGTGGGCATTTTCAGCGTACTGAGCAATCTGTGCAATCTTTACAGCTGTTACCTTGCCGTCATTATAAAGGTGAGAAAGGATTGTTCCGATAAGAACTTCAAATGCTGCGGAGGAAGAAATACCGCTGCCCTTGAGCACGTTTGAAGTTGTATATGCCTTAAAGCCGCCGATATTGAAACCGTCCTTTTTAAGCCCGTCAGCAACACCTCTGATAAGTGCGGCGGAGGTGTTCTTCTCCTCTTCCTTAACGGAAAGGTCAGCTGTATCAACTGTATCCTGAGGGAAGCCCTCAGATTTTACGGTTATAATCCCATCGTCTGTAGGTACAACAAAAGCGATAACGTCGAGTCCTACAGCTGCCGCAAGGACTTTGCCTCGGTTGTGGTCGGTATGGTTGCCGCCTACTTCGGTACGTCCTGAAGCAGAGAAAATCATAAGATTTTCGGTTGTTCCGAAAAGCTCCTCAAAAGCATTTTCAGCCTTTGCGTAGCGTTCCTGCTGAGCAGAAAGCATTTTTTCTCCGTAAAGCTTTATAAGCATATTGTCGATATTTTTCATACATTCTTCTCCTTTTTAATTTTTATGTTCAACATTGCAAGCGAAACCGCCACAAGTATTATTCCTACTACTCCCGAAGCGCTCAGTGGTTCGGAAAAAGCTATCACTCCAACAAGAGTTGCAACGACAGGCTCGACCGTTGCCATAACAGAAGCCTTACCTGCTTCTACTGTACGCAGACCCAGCGTATAAACAAGATACGGCAGGACGGTTACCACCAGCGCAAGGACTGCTCCCCAGCCGATAATCTGCGGATTATCAGCAATTTTTTCCGCAAGGTCAGGCAAATTTGCAAAAGGCAGCACACCCACTGAAGCAAAAACAAAAGTATAAAGCGTTATTGTGATGCTGTTATAACCACGTTTCAAGGCATACTCACCGAAAATCGTATATAATGCGTAACCAAATGCTGAGCCTAAACCTGTCAGCACACCTGCGGCATTGAGTGCAAGTCTGCCATCTGCGGCTCCAGTTACCAGCGCGCACCCTGTAAAGGCAACTGCGGCGGCAATGATTTTGGTTACTGTGAGCTTTTCCTTAAACAGAAAAACCGACATTATCATTACCATAACGGGCGCTGTATAAAGCAGAACAGCAGCCGCGGAAAGCGAAGTGAGAGTTATTGTACGGAAATAGCAGAAGTTGAAAAACACGATACTGCATATTCCTGTGCCGAAAAAGCACCACCAATCACGAAGCTTTATTCTGAACAGCTTACGGTCATAAAGCAGCGTTACAGCCGCCATCATAATTGCTGTAAAAACTGCACGGAGGGCGACAATCTGCATTGAGGTTATCCCAAAGCTGTCGAGATTTCGTACAAACAGACCCATAAGTCCCCACAGCACGCCTGCGGTTATAATGAGTATGGGTCCGACAAATTTTTTCTTTTCCATCAAAGGTATTCCAATCAATTAATTTGCGTCGTAGAATACGCGGTAATTCTTCTCAGAGTGCGCATAAACGCTCATTACAAGTCCAATACAGATAAACATACTTACCATATTTGAACCGCCCTGACTTACAAACGGAAGCGGTACGCCGATTACCGGCATTACTCCCAAAACCATTCCGAGGTTAAGCACGCAGTGAATAAACATAAGCGAGAACACGCCTACGCAGATATTTCTGCCGAGTTCGTCTTTGGCAATTCTGCTGTCGGCAAGTATTTTCATACAGATAAATGTCAGCACTGATACAAGCGCTATACAGCCGAGAAAACCGAGGCACTGTCCCACATAGGTAAAGATGAAGTCGTTCTGCACTTCGGGAACGTGGACATATTCCTCAGCAAAAAGTCCCTTGCCGAAAAGCTGTCCCGACCCGAGAGCAAGCTTGCCCCAGTACTGCTGATAGGCTATATCTGCAAATTCGGGATTGCTCATAGGGTTTTCCTCAAAAAGAACAAGAAAACGAAGCTTCTGATGTGGCAGCATAATTTTCGACCACAAAACCCATATAGCAAATGGAAGTGCAATTACGCAAGGCAGGATATATTTCCATGATATACCTGCCGCAAACATCATACACGCAAAAATCACAAAGAACACAATTGCCGTTCCGTCATCGCCCTGCGCAACTATAATCAAGGTAGGAACTGCGCCGTGAATACACAAAAGTATCGTATTCATCGGGTGATTTATCTTGTCCCCTACCTTTGACAGGTGCAGGGCAAAGGTCATTATAAAAGCAATTTTAAGAAACTCGGAGGGTTGAAGCGTTGTAAAGCCCAAATCAATCCACGCTGCATCGTCGGCACTTTCGACAGGCTTATACGCCAGCGAGGTAAATGTCAGCAGGGTCAGCCCCAGCGCACCGGGTCCGTACAAAAACCATAACTTCGTGAATTTATGATAGTCAAGCGCAGACATAATCAGGGCGATTACCGCACCTGCACAAAGACATATAAGCTGTATTTTATACATCTGGGAATTCTTTGTTGTTACTCCATTCTGAACAAGAGAATACATCAGCAGCACTGAAAAGCCTGCGACACAGCAAACAGCAATAAAAAGCTGTTTATCAAGCTTGCGAAAATAATGCCATATTGCTTTGAATATTTTCTTTACCACCGACATACCCTCCTTTCTGAAAATCCATAATTAAAGCACAGTATAATTATAGCGCATTGAGTTGTTTATTTCAAGCAATTTCCCAAATTGGTTCCGAATTGTAATTATTCTGCAATATAATATTTATCAGCATCGAAATACTTGTCGCTGATATTTTTGTCAAGCACTTCAAATATGTAATCATAGCCGAACCTGCTCATTGTTTTTACTCCGTGTGACTCAGCAAGCTCTCTTGTGTACATATCAAGCGGATAGATATGCACATCGTGATAGTTCCCATCATAATGTGTTATCACTGGGATAAATTCAATATTGTCAATAATGGGACACTGATTTTCTTCGGCGTTTTCATCAACACGCATTGTTACGTCAAAATTCAGCACACCGCCGATTAAGTTCTGTCCTACGCTTTGTGCGGAGATAAAATTCCCCAGGGAATATGCACACAAAGCAGTTGAGCCGTCCTCACGTTCAATCTCCTCGATATCACGGAGAACGTGAGGGTGGTTGCCGATAATAATATCTGCACCTGCGTCAACAAGCTGTTTTGCAGTACTGCGCTGATAATCGCTGATTATATCGGAATTTTCAACGCCCCAGTGCAGGGCTACAACGCATACGTCGGAGATTTCCTTTGCAGCAGTGATTTCCTTTATAATTGTATCAACATCAAAAGCATCACCGATTTCCATAACGCTTCCTTCAGGGAGGTACAGACCGTTAAGATACTCTGTATATGAAAGGAAAGAAAATGTTATTCCCTCAAACTTGCCTGTACGGATATTTGCTCTGTCCTCGGCATTGCGGTAAGCGCCTGCTACGATTGCATTTTCACGGCTGTCCCAGTAATCAAGGCAAGCCTGTAAACCATCCTCGTTTTTGTCAAGGGTATGGTTATTTGCGATAGTGAACACGTCAAATCCTATTTCAAGCATATAATCACCGAGAGCAACAGGACTGTTGAAACGCGGATATGTAGACGGCTCATACACATCGTTACAGATAAGGGTTTCCTGATTAATGATTGCCATATCTGCGTCACGGATAAGCGGTACAGCATTTTTATAGGCGTACTCAAAATCATATCCTCCGTCGGTTGAACGTGCAGCTGCCTGATTATAAATACTGGAGTGGATAAGGTTATCTCCTACTGCTGAAATATTTACAGTTGCAAACTCAGGCTCAGGTTCGGTTACAACAGTTGTTGTGGTAGTTTCTGTTGTGGTCACGGTTGTTACTGTTGTTTCCGCTATTTCGGATATCGAAGTAACTGTAGCCATTGCGGGGACGTCCTCAACGGGCTTTCCGCAGGAAGTAAAAGCTGCTGCAACAGCTAAAGATAAAACTGCTGAAATTATTTTTTTCACGTTGTCACATTCCTTTACATAAAATACTGACTAAAAACATCTGCCTAAATTATAACCGATTTTACCCAAAATTTCAATCATTTTCAAAAATTATATTGATTTGACATAAAGTTTATAATATAATATGTATAACAGCTTTTTCATCGGCTGAATATTATTTTTAAGGAGTGCATTTTTATGAGAAAATTTTCTGCTCAGACCCCTGATAACTGCAAAAATGCTGTCATTGAACTCATCAACGAAATCAACGGTCTTCCTACTATGTCACTTTCAGATTTTGCACCCGAAAAAACCGCACTTATTGTTGTGGATGTTGTAAACGGATTTATCCGCGAGGGAGCTATGGCTTCTCCTCTGGTTGAGGGAATTATCCCTGAGGTTGCAAAGCTTATGACTATGTGCAACAAGGCTGAAATTCCTGTTGTTGCGTTTGCAGACTGCCACAAGGAGGACTGCTCCGAATTTGCTTCATTTCCTCCTCACTGCGTCGAAAACACCTCCGAAAGCGAGCTTGTTGACGAGCTAAAAAAGGTCGGCGGTTACTTCCTGATGAAAAAGAATTCCACTAATGGTTTCCACGAAAAAATCTTTAAACAGTGCTTAATTCAGAATCCTACAACCAATACTTTTATTGTTGTAGGTGACTGTACAGATATATGTGTTATGCAGTTCTGTCTTACGCTGAAAACCTGGTACACTCAGCAGAACAGAAACATTGATATTTACATTCCTGTAAATGCTGTTGAAACATACGATGCACCAAATCACGATGCTGACTTTATGAATATTGCTGCTTACAAGCTTATGAAGGACAGCGGTATTAAATTTGTAAAGGAAATAAAATAAGATAGATAAATCAAGGGGAATTTCAAATGGATAAGAATAAAAGAAATCTGACGCTTCTCACTGACTTTTACGAGCTGACAATGGCGAATGGCTATTTCGCAAACGGAATGGGTGAAACAATTTCCTATTTCGATATGTTTTTCAGAAGTGTTCCTGACGGCGGCGGCTTTGCAATTATGTGCGGTCTGGAGCAGGTTATCGACTATTTCAACTCTCTGAAATTTGAAGAGGACGATATTGAATTTCTCCGCACAAAGGGGATTTTCAGCGAGGAATTTCTTGAGTATCTCCGCAACTTCAAATTCTGCTGTGATGTATGGGCTGTTCCTGAGGGCACGCCTATCTTCCCTAACGAGCCGATTCTGACGGTACGTGGTCCTGCTATTCAGGCACAGTTTGTTGAAACTATGGTATTGCTTTG
>JAZSHA010000126.1:0-3196 GCA_045533025.1 Oscillospiraceae bacterium | reverse complement strand
GATTTGTCCGGTGCGGTTATCAATGATGATGGCGATGAATTTGAAGATGGTGATTCCAACAAGGACACACGTTCAAATCCCAAAATGAACGAAGCTGTTGAACGCATCAAAGCGCAGTATGAAGCTGCACCTGAAGGAAGTGCTGAAAAGGATGCACTCAGAGAGGCACTTGAGACCTTGCTCAGATATTAACATACCATAAAAATAACGGACACTCTCGCGGGTGTCCGTTTTATATTGCAAAACAAAAAAGCCGCACCAAATGGTACGGCTTGATTTTGTAATGTAAATCAAACTTACTTGAGTTCGATTGTAGCGCCAGCAGCTTCGAGCTTAGCCTTGAGGTCATCAGCGTCAGCCTTGGAAGCGCCTTCCTTAATTGTCTTAGGAGCAGCTTCAACGAGCTCCTTAGCTTCCTTAAGGGAAAGACCGCAAACGTCCTTAACAGCCTTGATAACGTCCATCTTCTTGTCGCCGAAGGAAGCAAGAACAACGTCAAATTCTGTCTTTTCAGCTGCACCAGCAGCAGCGCCAGCAGCAGGAGCTGCAGCAGCAACAACAGCGGATACACCGTACTTTTCCTGGATACCTTCAACGAGTTCGGAAAGTTCGAGGATGGAAAGAGCGTCAATTAAATCAAGAATATTTGTAATTTTCTCAGATGCCATGATAATAATCTCCTTTTAAATTTTATTTGCGCTTATAGTTACGCGCATCTTGTTTTTTGATTTGTTAAGCCGATAAAGGCTTGGTTAATTGCAATATTGCAATTATGCAGCTTCTTCTTCGTTCTTCTTGTCCACGAGAGCCTGAAGTGTAGCAGCGAGGTTCTGCATTGGAGCCTGGAGAGAACCGAGGAGCTGTGCGAGAAGAGTTTCCTTGGAAGGAATCTTGGAAAGAGCAGTAACACCCTTTTCGTCGTAGATTTCTTCGCCGATGAAGCCAGCCTTAAGGTTGAACTTGTCCTTAGCTTCTTCAGCAAACTTACCGAGGATACGAGCAGGAGCAGTTTCGTCACCGTCTGTGAGAGCGATAGCGGAAGTACCCTTGAGAACCTCTGTAAGACCTTCAAGACCTGCATTCTTAGCAGCGAAACGGAGCATAGAGTTCTTCTCTACGAAGTAGTTTACGCCTGCTTCACGAAGTTCCTTACGGAGCTTAGTGTCTTCTTCAACAGTGATACCCTTGTAGTCAACGATAACACCTGCTGTTGCATTCTTGAGCATTTCGGTAAGAGCTTCAACTCTTGCCTGCTTGGATTCGAGAATCTTTGCGCTTGGCATTAAAATTTCACCTCCGATAATTCAATAAACAAAACTATTCATTTTGCTTTTTGCTAACGGATTCAAAAAGAAAACCTTCTCCAAATAGGAAAAGGTCGGAAGTATACATATAATACTTACCATCTTTTCCTCGGCAGGACTTACGATTTTTCAATCACCTGCTGTCTTTAGAATACGATAGCTTGTTGTAACACAACTTCTGTATTATATCACACAAAATATGGCTTGTCAAGCATTTTTAAAATATTTTTATTTTTGAGCAGAATTTATACAATTCAAAATCGGCTCAATGTACTTTTTGTCAGAGATGTCATATGAAGACGAAATCATCTTTATCATTATTTCGTCCTGTTCAGTCTTGTTTTTTTGTGCTTTCAGTGCCTTGATGAATATTTTCATTGCCATTTTTGATGGCGCAGACATCTTGTCATAGTTGAAACCGCCCGGACAGTAGAAAATGTCAACCTTTTTCAGTTCGTCCTCGGTGAAATTCTTTTTCAGCGTTGGTTCAATTTCGGGATTTTCAAGTGGACTCCCGCCTACGCAGAAAGCAATCAGCTTCTTGCCTGACCAATTTGGCATATTTTTCTTGAACCAACTCAGTTTGCTTATTCCACCTGCTACAGCCCAGCCGCCGAAAACAATTACATCATATTCGTCTGTGCTTTTCTTCTTAGCCTCAGATAGTTCAAGACAGTCAGCGTCTGTTGCCTCAGCAATCCATTCAGCATAACGTTTTGTGAACCCTGTCTGAGAATTGTAAATAACAAGAATTTTCATATTTTTACCCCTTTTATTTTTCCTCATCATATCGTGTCATCTTGATATTCTTCTTGAAGTTCCTGCGTACCTTTCTGTACTTGAACTTGTCACGGATTTTGCGGAAGAAATCTCCGCCGAAGAAAAGTATTACATTAAGCAGAGAAATTGCGATAGCAATTTTACCCGACCAGCCAACAAGTATAAAGCTGCGGATAATCATTGCTGCATAAACCAGCCCCAGCCATTTCATTTTTACGGGAAGAATGTAGAACAGTCTCAGTTCCATATTCGGTGCAACTATTGCCATTGCAAGGAAAAGGGAAAGATTAATGAACTGTGCTGTTGCAAAGCCTGTGAAAAATCCGCCGATTATCGAGAAAATTACTCCTGAAAAGTAGAATATGTTGAACCTGAATGTTCCCCAGTAGCCTTCAAGATTTGAGCCGATGTGCCAGTAAAGAAACAGCCAGAACAGCATACTTATCGGGTCATATGCTTCAGGCAGAAATACAAACGAAACAATTCGCCATATCTGTCCGCTGAGAATTGCATTGCGGTCAAAAATGAAGTGTTGAAGCAGCGGAAGTGTCGGAAAAATATACCAGAATGCAAACACTATACCAGTGCCGATAACTATATAAAGCATAAGGTTTTCGATGCCGAATTTGCCGAATTTGCGTTCAAGCTTGTTTAATACGTTCAAGAAATTATCTCCCTTCAGACTGGAAATTATTATAAATATTATAACACAAAAAAATAAAAAAACAATATGCTATTGCAAATGTTTGAAAAATAGGGTATAATAAATAAGTATAATTTTTTTGGAGGAAAATCTGAAAATAAATTTTCAGACTCCGAGTTTTGTTTTTCGCACTTCGTGCGAAATTTTGTACAGTCAAACAAAGTTTGATTTAAAACCACAAAACATCTTTTGAAAGGAGGGCACGCTTCTGACGAAGCGTGACAATTGTTATGAGAATTACAGAAGATATGATTATCGGCGATATCCTTGATATGGACCCAGATACTGCACCTTACTTCCTTGAAATGGGTATGCACTGCCTCGGCTGTCCTTCCGCAAGAGGTGAAAGCCTTGCAGACGCTTGTGCTGTTCACGGCGTAAGCGCAGCTGAAATGGTTGCAAAGCTCAA
>JAZSHA010000109.1:0-6982 GCA_045533025.1 Oscillospiraceae bacterium | reverse complement strand
CCTCTTTGCAAAGCATTTTTGAAGGTAATTGCAACAGACAATCAGTCAATGAAAGTTCGTCCATATCAAGCATATCTGATTCTGTAACAACATATTCATCGTTTTCTCCATTCATAGAACGGACAACGATATGTTCAAAATCAAAATCATAATCACGGTCAAACTCAATCAGACATCTGTCACAGAAAGCGTGCAGAGTAAACGCCGCAGTATATTTAAGCGTTACAACGCCTGCACGGTTTACGATTGCACCATTGATTGTTATAGGGCGAAAAAAGCTATAACCTTTTACATTATTCAAATCCTGAATATCAAGCGTATAATCCAAAGCCAGCTTTTCACCGACAATGTCATACAATTGCTTTAAGTTAATAACCATAATACACCCCAAACATAACAAAAATAATTATAACATATTATACCTGATATGTCAATACTTTTGTCAGAAATTAATTAGAAGAATATTTTGTTACGCTCTCTGGGAGATCAGCAAGGTCAGCAGATACTGTGAGAACAACCTTTACATCATTGCCTGTGAGCTTATCAATCTTGTTAAGCATTGCGCCGAGAGCTTCAAAATCAGCGCCGCCAACCTTGAGAATAGAATCAACGAAGATTTCCTTAATATCATAGTTGCCTGCAACAAGACCTGCAACAAGACCGTAGAAAGCCTCAAAGGAATAAATGTTGTTAGCATCTGTATCAACGATTCTTACAGAATGTGGAATATCGTATCTGAGCTTTTCGCTCTTATCGATGCAAACAACATAACCGCTTGTAGACTTTGCAGCATTATTAATCATATCAATTAAGATCTTAGTTTTACCTGTACCCTTAGTTCCTGTAATAATTTTTACCATAAAAACACTCCGTTCCGCCGCTTTAACGGCATTTTTTATTAAACACCTGATAACTCTGCAGGTGATAACAGACTTAATTAACCAAGCTTTGCTTCAAGGGCAGCCTTTTGGTCTTCATAACCTGGCTTGCCAAGGAGAGCAAACATATTCTTCTTGTAGCTTTCAACACCAGGCTGGTTGAATGGGTTTACACCAAGCATATATCCGCTTACTGCACAAGCCTTTTCGAAGAAGTATACCATATAACCAAAGCTCTTTTCGGAAGTATCCTCAAGCTCAAGAACGATATTAGGAACACCACCTTCAGTATGAGCGAGAACTGTACCTTCAAAAGCCTTTCTGTTTACAACAGACATATTCTGATTTGTAAGGAAGTTAAGACCGTCAAGGTTTTCAGCGCCATCATCAAGGAAGAAATCCTGCTTTGGCTTCTTTATATCAACAACGGTTTCAAACATAATTCTAGAACCGTCCTGAATGAACTGACCAAGTGAGTGGAGGTCTGTAGAGAAGATTGCAGAAGATGGGAAAATACCCTTATTATCCTTGCCTTCACTTTCACCGAAGAGCTGCTTCCACCATTCAGCCATCATTGTAAAGCTTGGGTCATATGAAATAAGCATTTCAACAGACTTATTCTTGGAATAAAGAATATTTCTGATTGCAGCGTACTTATAGCAGTCATTATTGTCAAAATCAGCACTGAGTTCGTCCTGAGCCTGCTTTGCACCTGCCATAATCGCGTCGATATCGCATCCTGCAACAGCGATAGGAAGAAGACCTACAGCTGTAAGAACAGAAAATCTTCCGCCTACATCATCAGCGATAACGAATGTTTCATAACCTTCTGTATCAGCAAGCTGCTTGAGTGTACCTCTTGCCTTATCTGTTGTACAGAAAATTCTATCCTTAGCGCCTTCCTTACCGTACTTCTTTTCAACCATGCTGCGGAACACTCTGAATGCGAGCGCAGGTTCAGTTGTTGTACCGGACTTGGAAATAACATTAACAGAAAAATCCTTGCCATCGCAAAGAGAAATAATTTCATTGAGGTATGTTGGGCTGATATTGTTACCAACATAATAAATCTCAGGGGTATCCTTCTTGAGATTATTATAGAGTGGTGACTTGAGAAGCTCGATTGCAGCTCTTGCGCCGAGGTAAGAACCGCCGATACCGATTACGATGAGAACATCGGAATTCTTCTTGATTTTTTCAGCAGCAGCTTTAATTCTTGCAAATTCCTCTTTATCATAGTTGGTAGGAAGGTCTACCCAACCAAGAAAATCGTTTCCTGCACCTGAACGCTCAGCAAGTGTTTTTGCAGCAAGCTCAACAGATGCCTTTGCAGACTCCATTTCGTGCGGTGCGATAAAATTCTGTAAATACTTAGTATTCAATGAGATTGACATAACTATCTCCTCCAAAAATAATTCCTAAGATAATATTACTATAAATCCGCAGATTTTGCAATAATTTTTAGCAATCTAAAGCTCTCACAAAACGACTTTTGGATATTTTCACTAAAATGTTAAAAGTTTTTTGATTAATATGTCAAGTGATTTTGATACATTAATTTCCTTTACATTTTCTTTTGCAACTATATCTACACAAAACATCATTTTATCTCCGCGAAAGAATTGTATTTCTCCTACCTTACGTCCCTTTTCTACAGGTGCATACACATATTCTGATATGACAGCCTTGGAAGAAACTGTATTTATTGCACCTTTGGGAAGGACAACTTTTCTCACATTTTCATATTCAAGCGCTACAGTTTTTGCGAGTCCCCTTTTCACTTCAACTTCAGCAGGAATATCCTTGGGTAATTCAGGTACAAAAACAATATAATCCGAAAAAGCAGAATTCAATAATTTTTTTGCTTTTGAGAAAATTTCTTCTTTTTCACTGCATCCAAGAACAACTGAAATATAGCTTATCCCATCACGCTCGGCAGCAACAGCTATACAATGTCCCGAATTATCGGTATATCCAGCCTTTCCTACGGTAATTCCTTTATATGATTTCACAAGCTCGTTAGCATTTACAAGCTCCGTTTCACCGTTTCTTACAAAATCACGCCAGCAATTAAAATAGCCCTGCAGAAATTCATATTCAGTAAGTGCTGAGCAAAGAATTGAAAGGTCATAAGCTGTAGAAAGCTGTTTAACATCATCGTAATATCCGTTACAATTTGTAAATACGGTATTTTCCATACCAAGCTGCTGTGCTGCTTCATTCATTTTTTCCGTAAACTTTTCTTCGGTTCCCGAAACAGCCTCCGCAAGAACAACTGCGGCATCGTTGGCATTGCCGATTATAACTGCTTTAAGAAGCTCATCTACGGTTATTTCTTCGTTCGGCATAAGCCAGATTTGCGCACCCTGCATTGAGTTTGCATTTGCAGATGTTTTGAGTGCATCATTCAAAGAAAGCCTGTTCTGCTCTATTTCTTCCGCTATAAGATAAACCGTCATCAGCTTTGCCATTACTCCAACTGGTACAACTTTATTTTCATTACTGCTCGAAATAATAACCTTGCTTTCAGCTTCAATAAGAACAAAACATAAAGGAAATTCATTTTCTGCCGCTGAAACATAAAAGTAGTTTGAAATACTGATAAAAAATATAACAAATGATATAAATACTGCTGTAAATTTAATTCGCATAAGCTTCCTCCTATACTTTTATATTGAATTTTATGCAAATTGATTTACTTTTAGAAAAAACGGTATTGACTTTTACACATAAAAGTGTTAAACTACTAATATAATATTTTTTGAAACAGAGGGATTTCTATGAAAATTACAGCAGTTGGTCTTGGTCTTATAGGCGGTTCTATGTGTAAAGCTATCAAGAAGCACACAAACCACACTGTTTACGGCATTGATATAAACAAGGAAACAATCGAAATGGCTTTGTCACAGAACGCAATTGACTCTGAAACAAATGATTTGGGGATTGCTGATATCACAATTGTTTCGCTTTATCCTACTGACACTATTGATTACATTATTTCAAATGCTGATAAATTCAAGGAAGGCAGCATTGTTGTTGACACCTGTGGTATCAAGAAAGAGGTTGTTGACAGAGTTACTCCCGTACTTGAAAAGTATGGTGTAACTTTTATCGGCGCACACCCAATGGCTGGACGTGAATTTTCAGGCTTTGAATATTCACTTGACAACTTATTTGATGAAGCAAGCTTTATTATTACGCCGTCAGCAAGCGTTCCGCAGGCTAAGCTTAATCTGCTTGAGGACTTGATTTACTCCATTCACTTCAAGAAGGTTGTTTTTGCTACACCAGAGGAGCATGACCAGATTATCGCTTTCACCAGCCAGCTTGCACACGTTGTTTCCAACGCTTATATCAAGAGCCCTACCAATCAGAAGCAGCTTGGTTTCAGTGCAGGAAGCTTTCAGGATTTGACACGTGTTGCTAAGCTTAACGAGGTTATGTGGACTCCCCTGTTTATGCTGAACAAGGAGCCGCTTTGCTTCGAGATTGATTACATTATAAAGAGCCTTACGGAATATCGTGACGCTTTGATGAATGAGGATAACGAAAAACTGAAGGCACTTCTGCGTGACGGACGCATACTTAAAGAAAATTCAAAGAAGTTATGAGAAAAGCTTGTACCTTTTGTGGGGTACAAGCTTTTTTACTTGAACTTTCTCAAAAAAGTAGGTCTGAACCATTTTTTATATGCTGCGACTACCTGTGTTAAGGTGTAATCGTAGAATATGAAAATGAGGTTGCCGAAAACAAGAAGTCCAGGGATAAGCCATTGGTTATAAAAACCGAATTCTTCGAAAAGGTCAATTGTGCCGAGGATATTCATTGTTACATAGAAAATTATCACGACGGAAATATTGAACGAAACAAGCTTGCACAGCCAGCACAGAACTTTGCTTTTCATTGCTTCAAAATAGGATTTTGCTACTGGATAGTACCCAAAGAAAAATGTGAAGAAAAGCCACGCTTCTTTGTCAGGTGTTACAAAGAATGAAAGCACGGCAACTACCGCATAGGTTACGAAAGACCATGATGTGCTGACCTCAATTGCAACTACCGTGATTAACATTCCCGCAAAAAGTGGAAGCGTTATATTGAGCGGTGGGAAAACAGCCGTAAGAAACATCATCACAAGACAAAGTGCCGCAACTATTCCGCCAAGTGAAACTCTATAGCTGACTTTTTTCATATTTATGCTCTTAAGAGCTTCACTTCCTTTCTTTTAACAGCAGCTTATAAGGTCGCCGCCTGCACATTCACAGCAACAGTCTGCGCAGATAAGTCCCTCGCATATATCGCAGGTGTCACAGCAGCAAAACTGATATCCTGAGTCACTGTTTGTATTCTGATTTGGGTTGCCCTTCATAAATCCGCCCTTGTTTGCGGTCATGTGCTTTAATGCAGAGGAATACTCCTGATTGTACGGCTCCATTTTACAAGCCTGAGTAAAATGAGAATACGCTTCATCAAGCCAGCCTTTTGCGTAGCAAACACTGCCTTTGAGAAAATACCATTCAGCTGTTCTTTCTGTCATATTTTCAAGCATACTGTCAGCATCGTTATAGCTGCCGTTCTGTATCTGGTGACGAACTTCTTCATATCCGCCTGCGGAAAATTGCTCGAAGCTTCCTCTGCGCATATTCATTATAGTGTCAAAGGCTTCGGTAAATTCAGCAATTTTCTTGTCATTACCTGCGTACTCCTGCATAAGTTTCCTGTATGTTGATTTGATTTCTTCGTCACTTGCATAAGATGTTACACCAAGTATTCTGTATGGGTCAGTCATCATTTTGTGTCAATGCTCCTTTCAAAGCTGTTTATTATCGTTTTCTTCTTTTTTCTTAACCAAATCATAGAATGTATTTTTCAAGCCGAGATATACGATATTGTCGGTTATAGGCTTAAATCGTTTCAGCTCCAGCTGAACGTAAGAGTCTGCCAAAGCACCAAGGGTAAAATTAATGCTGTCCTCAGTTTTTCTGCGGACTTCTTCCATATTAAGTTCGTGTACAGCTGAGTCTCCTACAATAAGAGGATTAAACCCTCTTGAACGAAAATCTTTTTCCAAGTCATCAAATGCATCAACAATATAAATGTATCGTCCAAGCAGATAACCAAATCTATGAAGAATACGCTTTTCTTCGGTATCATTGCTGAGGCCCGAGGCAATTTCGGCAAGTATATTCGATGAAGGCTCAGAAGCACGGTCTATTGACTTGCAGTTTTCCTTTTCAAGCTCGCTCTGACGTTTCATTTGTTTAGTTACATATTCAGACAGCTCGGGGAATTTGGCAGAAGCTTTTTTATAAGCTTTTTTTGTAAACTGCTTCAAAAACCAAGGAACAAGCTTGCCAATTGCTTTTTTATCGGCAATATCGTCATTTATCTTATTATACACAAGAATTGACGCAGAAGCTGCTGTATAATCAAGACCGTCAACAGATTTGAGACACTGCTTTCTTTTGAATGGGTGAACGAGACAATGCTGAGGTTCAAGTTCGGCATCACTGTCATTTAAAGCCAGTTCCATAAGACCGAGGAAAGCAAAATCATAGCTTAACGTCATTCTTGACATAAGACCGTAATTTTTCCCCAGTATTTTGCAAAGTCCACAGTAAACTGCGTTATAGGTTTCAAACTCACATATTCTCATATGCGGCTTGAATGGCTTTACATAACCGAACATAACCTTCCCCCATTGTTATTTTATCTTAATATAAAATTATAGCACAGCATTTCGATTATGTCAAACAAGTAATTTACAATGCGGAATTGATACTATAACTTTTTGGAATAAAATTTAAGCTGAAAGGTATTGACAAGAATGTTTTAGCGTGATATTATATAAATAATTAATATGTAAATGCTTTGATGAGGAAGCAAAACAGCATAAGGATTTTTCAGAGAGCTGCCGTTTGGTGCAAGGCAGTATTTCCTGCTGATAATAAATCACCTCGGAGCAGTCTGCCGAACAATTTTTATTCAGTAGGTCGGAACGGGTTTCTCCCGTTACAGAGATGCGCATTGATTGATGCGGCAAAGTGCGGATTTTTTATCCGAACGAGAGTGGTACCGTGGAAGTATTTTATACCTTCACCTCTTGA
>JAZSHA010000013.1:0-8942 GCA_045533025.1 Oscillospiraceae bacterium | reverse complement strand
TCCTTTACAATTTTTAACATTCTTGACTAAATCAGTGCAATATGCTAAAATAAAAAACGGGCGGTTCCTGTGTATGTTGGCGCACCCACAGGAACAAAATCAAGCATAGCTTAATTGAGTACCCTTATCGAGGCAGGATATATACTCTCTTTTACCCTTGCAGATAAAATAATATCAGAAATCACACTTTTTCACACTACCCTAATAACACAAAATGGGTAGGAAAAATGAAAAATACGCATAAACGGGTAGGAAATCGGGCTGCACGCCCGTACAGGAAGGGAATATATGATGAAAAAAACAGCTTCTTTATTGTTAACCTTTGCAATTGCAGCAGCCTGCTTGTCGGGCTGTTCGGATAAATCAAAGCCTGACGCCGATAACCCTGTCACACTTACAATGTGGCACGTTTACGGCAGCCAGACAAAATCTCCTCTTAATGATGCAATCGACGAATTCAATGACACCGTCGGCAGAGAAAACGGCGTCACAGTAAACGTTGTGTCGGTAACAAGCTCCTCGGCAATCGACAAAGCTCTTTCCGCTTCGGCAAACGGTGAGCCCGGTGCAGAAGATTTGCCTGACCTGTTTACCGCATATCCGAGAGTTGCGGAAATCGTGGGCGAGGACAAGCTTCTTTGCTGGAATAACTACTTTTCATCGGAAGAGCTTTCGCTGTTCCGAGATGAATTTGTTTCCGAAGGATATTTCGGTGACAAGCTTATTATGCTGCCGATTGCAAAATCCTCAGAGGCTTTGTTCCTGAACAAGACACTGTTCGACAGATTCAGTGCGGAAACTGGCGTATTAGCTGATACACTCAAAACCTTTGACGGATTTTTTGAAACAGCGAACATATATTATGACTGGTCTGAAGGTCAGAATTTCACGCAGATAAACGATTTTTACAACTACGCTTATATCGGAATGAAAGCCTGCGGCGGCGAGTTCATCAAGGATAATAAGCTTAATCTGAATGACGAAGCCTTTGAAAAGGTGTGGTATCCATTAAGCAAGGCAGCAATCTACGGCGGAATATGCCTTGATGACGGATATGCCGCTTCACGCTGGAAAACTGTTGAGATAATCTCAAACATAGGCTCAACCGCCGATATCCTTTATCAGCCCGAAATGGTATTTTACCCTGACAACACAACCGAAAATATAACCTCGGTTTCCTTGCCGTATCCTGTGTTCACATCGGATACTCCTGTTGCTGTTCACAGAGGCGGAGGACTTTTTGCCGTGAGAAGCGATGATGAGCGAAAGAATTACGGCGCATATATTTTTGCAAAATGGCTTACCGAAAAAGAAAATAACCTGCGCTTTGTTACAAGCACAGGCTATCTCCCTGTTACAGATGAAGCTTTTTCGGAGCTTTTTGCCGACACAGGCATTGCCGAAAAGGAAAGCTACCGAAATCTGTACGATATGATGAACAGTATGATGAACAGCTATGAGCTTTGCGCACTGCCCCTTTACAGCAACGCTTCGGATATTCAGAGCCGCTTTGAGCAGAATGTAAAGCTGGTGCTGAAATCCGCACATAACCAATATAATGAACGAACAGCAAAGGGCGAGGACAAGGAAGCTGTACTGAACGAGCTTGCCGCCTCTTCCCTTGAAGAGCTGAAAAAACTTTCGGACAAGGATATGTGAGGTTGCGGCTATGAACATACTGAAATACCTTGACATCAAGAGCCTTGTAAAGCAGTTCAAATCCGAAGGCTTATCCATGCGAAGAAGGTTTGCTTTCTATGTTTTTTCTGTAATCTGTCTGTTCCTTGCGGTCATTATTATTCTGCTGAACCTGTTCGGTATTCTTAATCCTACTGACAGACAGATAATGAATGACCTTGACGCACGGCTTTCTGCCTGTTCAGAACGAATTGAACGTGACTGCGACGAGCTTGCTGCTTGCGCAATATCCTTTTCGAGACAGCTTGAACAGTCAATTCAAGGCTACCTTGCTGAAAACAATATCAGCTTTGATGAGCTGAAAAACAATTCCGTAGCACTTGATGCCCTGCAAAACAGACTCTATGACTCGGTTTACCTTAATATGCAGGTTGCCCCCGCAAGCGGTGCATTTTATATTCTTGACACAACAGTAAACAGCAGCTCTGACGTACCGCTTTATAATGGCATTTATCTGAAATACATCAACCTTTCTTCCGAAAACACGGTAAACAATGATTTTTCCATTTACAGGGGCTCATTCTCCACAGGGAAAAGCCGAGGTATCAAATTTCACAGCGGCTGGAAAAATGAAAGCAGTACAGCCTTTTTTGAAAACTGCGAGGAATTTTTCCCCGACGGGACGCACTATGTTTTAAGTCCTGCTGTCGAAATTCCCGACACATGGGAAAGGGCAAGATATATTTATGTTCCCATACGGGATTACAAAGATAACATCATTGGCGTCTGCGGCTTTGAAATAAACGACCTTTTATTTCAGCTGTCATACAAAACCGAAGACGGACGCTGGGGCGGAGAAATCTGCGGTCTGCTTGATGAGAATAATGGCATTTATTCAAGTCAATTCAGCTCAGGGCGTTATAATAATATCGGAAACGGGTTAAATATCACAAATAAAAAGGATTCACAGCTATTTGATTTCGGCAATGAAAAATGTGTGGGGCTGACAGAGAAAATAACACTCGGAAAAGATACCTTTATTGTCGCTGTTATGCTCCCGAAAACTCAGTATGAAAGCTTTCTGCGTAAGGGACAGATAAATATTGTGCTGATTTTTCTGATTGCGGCAATCCTTGCTTTCATTTGCTGTATTTTTATGAGCAAGAAATATGTTGCTCCTATTCTGAAAAAAATTGAGCAGGTCAAATCAAAGGAGGATTACGGCGAACAGCTTCGTATCCGTGAAATAGATGACCTTTTCGCATTTCTTGAAGAAAAGGACAATTACTACGAGCAGCAGCTTGACGTCCTTGAAAATGCAAAACAATTTGCAGAGGAAGAAGCACGCAAGGCAAAGAATGAATACGAAAAGGCAGCTGAAAAATACGAGCTTGCCAAAAGCGAAATTGACCGTCTTGCTGAAAAACATAAGGAGGAAATTATCCCCGAGGAATATAACTTCTTTGTGGAAAACCTCAGTATGCTTACCCCTGCCGAATACAGAGTGTACGAGCTATATCTTTCGGGTAAATCCGCAAAGCAGATTACGGAAATTCTTCACATTACCGAAAACACCCTTAAATACCATAACAAAAACATCTACAGCAAGCTGGGAATATCCTCACGCAAGCAGCTGCTCCGCTATGCTGCCCTGAAGCAGCATAGGGACGGAAAAGAGGATTGGACTTAACATAACAAACTTATCCCGATAATTCCTATTACGGAGTTATCGGGACTTTTTGCAATATTGGGCATAATACAAAGACTTTTCGTTAGCGAGCCGTAAACTTTATGCTTGAAATTGTCTGTTACGGCTTGGAAGATGCGCCTTTCTTGGTCTGAATATTATATGTGACAGCCGCAAGCAGGTTGTCGGGGATAAGCCTTGAGCCGTAAACACAGATTTTCATTTTCAGCGTCGGAATTATCAGCGATTTTCGTGCAAACATTCCGTTTACTGCGCACTCAGCAGCATATTCTGCTGTAATTCCCCTGAGACCAAAATCTACACCTGCCACATCATTGAACGGAGTCATTACAGGTCCTGGGCAGAAAGCTCCCACATAAACCCTGCTGCCCTGCACACGAAGCTCCTCACGGATTGCCTGCGTAAGCTTCACAACATAATTTTTCGTAGCGTAGTAGGTAGACATAAGAGGCCCTGCCATAAAGCCTGCGGCGGAGGCAACGTTGAGGATATAGCCTTTGTCACGTGCTGAAAAATCCTTGAGAAACAGCTTTGTAAGCGTATGAACAGCCTTGATGTTAACGTCTATCATCTCCAGCTCACGGTCAAGCTCTGTACCGCAGAATTTGCCGAAAAGACCAAAGCCTGCGTTGTTCACGAGGATATTCACGTTGTAAGCTGACGCTTCCGCATACAGCCTTACGCACTCACTTTCCTTTGAAATATCGGCAGGAATAATCTTCACACGCTTTGCTCCGATTTCATCACGGAGCGCTTCAAGCTTTGCAACATTTCTTCCCGAAATAATAAGGCGCACACCCCTTTCGGCAAGCTTTATCGCTATCTCACGTCCTATTCCCGAGCTTGCGCCCGTAACAAGAGCTGTCATAAAATCAATCCTTTCGTTTCTTTATTTTCTTTATCGCCTTGTACTGCGCCTTGTAGCAGTCAAAGGCGTTTTTCTTTTCGTCCTTTTCGGGAGCAATTCCCCCGTAGCAAGTCTTGATAAACGGCTTTGTCAGTGGTTCAAGACTAAGGGCAGTTTTGTTTTCGGTGTACAAACCAAGCTGTTCGGGAGTAAGTGCCTTACAGCTTTCCTCAAACTTACGCTCCATATTTGCGGAGTGTCTGTTGTAGAGCAGGATTACCGCCCTGCCACTTTCGGAAAGTGATACTCTTGCTCTGAACACCATCTCTGTAAGCTTCGGTGCAAGGATAATCATAAGAATAAAAATTCCGATTACAACAACAGCAATAATCGCTGTAAAAACACCTGCAAGAGGGTCAATTTTTTCGTCCTCCTCATCGCCGCCTGCACCGTTTCCTGACGGAGTGATTGCGGCAGGGGTTGGCTCATATATCTGCCAGCCTGCACCTGGAATATAAACCTCAGGGTAAGCGTGTGCGGTATCGGTGTAGATGTAGTACAGCTCAGGATTGTTTTCAGCAGGCTGCATAACAAAGCCTTCAACGTAGCGGACGGTGAGTCCCGCTGCTCTTGCAAGGAGAGTGTAAGCTGTTGCAAAGTCGGAGCAGATACCTGTTTTGCTTTCAAACAGGAAATATTCGGGCGTGTCACTTTCCTCGGGAGCTTCATAGGCAAGGTCATATCTGTAACCGCTGTGGAAATACTTTTCAATCGCCTCAGCCTTCTGATAGTCATACTCCAGTCCCTCGGTAAGCTCATCGGCAAGAGCCTGAATTTCGGGAGAAACCTCTGTCACGGTTTTTTCGGCGTAATTCTCGGCGTAGCTTTGCTGGTCAAAAAACGCGTCAATTACGTCAGCTTCTTCCTCCATATCCTCTGACATTGCATAAATCCACGCCCAGTAAAGCTCCATATCATAATCGTCGGAGTTTATGTCGCAAAGACCCCTTGAAACAAGCTGTTCAAAAATATCCTCGGTGTAGTAGCGGATAGTGTAACCTGCATTGGCAGGGAGATGACGAAGGTTTGTAAAAATTTCTCCTCCGTCAGTTCTTGCACTGTAGGAAGCGTTAACGCTTGAAAGGCTCAGTCCTGTTGCACGGAGAGGAGCAAGAATATAAACTGCAGGGTAATTCTGAGTGTAAATCAGCGAATAGCTTTCCCTTTCAGTGATGCCCGAAAGCTTTTGCAGATACTCGGTCTGCTCCATACCATTTTCGTACAGGCTTTCCAGCGCCTCCGAAAGCTTTTCGTAGCTCAGAAGCGGAGCGCTCTCCTGCCACTTTTTGCTGCCTGTCATTTCATCAGCCTCAACCCAGCCACCAAGCTCATAATCGTAAATGTCAAAAACCTGCGTTTTCATATAAACAGGGTCAGCCGTGCTTGCAATATAAATCAGCACACTTTCTCCCCTTCTGAGCTCGTCCGTACTGCCCGAAACGTCCTTGTATTCGCCTGTGTACAGCGTTTCGCTGCTGCCGCCAATCTGAAATCGGTTTGTCATCTCCTCAAACTTGTCATAGTAAGGTGTAACCGACGGCTTCGGCAGAAGCAAAGCAAGGAGTATTACAGCTCCCGTAAAGTCGGCGTAAACCGTAAAGGTTGATTTGCCGCTTGACCTTGCGTTTTCCAGCAGGCTTTTTCGTGCATTGAAAACGAAAAAGATAATATTCAGCGCCGACGCAATTGCAGGGTAAGCGTAAGGAAGTGCTGTTACCGTTTTTACCGCCAGCGCAAATGGGATAAGCGTGATAAGGGTCATAATCGACGAGCGGTAGATAACCTTTGTGAAGTAGTAAGCCGCCGACGTGAAGCAGAAACACATCACCACTGTCAGCGTGAAGATAAAGTCGGGGGTTGTCTCCACAGCTTCGGAGCCTGAGAAAAACCACAGCACAAACTGAGACATTTCCGACCAGCTTGTTATCGTAAATCTCGGCACAAGGCTTACGCATATCAGCACTGCCACATACAGCACACCGCCGAATTTTTTCTTCCTTATAAATTCGATGAACAGAATAATCGCCGCTGACATTACTGCACCGATTACCGAGTAAAGATTTATAACAGTTGAAAGGTAGATGTAAGCCGTTGCTGAGGTACACACCGTACACAGTGCCCACAGCAGGAACAGCTCGCCGTATTTTGCCGTTTTGCTCATCTTACCACCCTTTCATCTGTAATTTTATCCTTACAAAAATCGGGGTACAATATCTGCACCCCGTTAAAATCAATTCTGACCCTTGCCGTTTTTCTTTGACATAACAAGGATTGTTGCAAGAACAGCAATAACCATTGCCATTACAACAATTACGATTACAACTCCCACGCTGAGTCCGTTTGAGTCGGAAGTCTCTGCGGAAGCTTCCTCAGCTTCTTCGTCCTCGGTTTCCTCAGAGGTTGTAACGTCCTCATCAGCTGAGCCGTCAGTAACAGCTTCTGTCTCCTCAGCCTTTTCAGTTTCCTCAGCTTCCTCGTCAGCAGTTACAGCTTCGGTTTCTGCCTCGGTGTAAGCCTCCTTGTTTTCCTCGGAAGCTTCTGCGGAAAGTGTATACTCCCCTGTCAGGTCAGCGGAAATCTTGATGTTGTTCTGTACCCAGCCTTCAAAGCTTTCCTCAGCCTTTTCGTAGCAGTGAACGGTTGCGCTTACGTTTCGGAACACGTCACTGTCGAGAGCAGGCGCTTCATCGCCGTACACATAAATATCTTTAAGAGCGTTGCAGTCTGCAAAAACACTCATACCGATTTTCTTCACGTCAGGACCGATGGAAATCTGCTCAAAGCCGCACTTGCTGAAGGTGTTAGCGTAAATCTCAGTAACCTTTGAAGGGATAACAAATTCGGTCAGCGCCTTGCAATCCTGAAAAGCACCCTCACCGATGTAAGTAATCCCTTCGGAAATCGGGATATCGGTCATAGCCTCGCAGGCTGCAAAAGCGTAATCGTCAATTTTTGTAACGCTTGAAGGCATATAAACCTTAACAAGCTTTCTGTTGTTTGAAAAAGCGTTCTTTCCGATTTCAACAGTGTTCTTCGGGAGTGTTATGAGGGAAAGCTGGTTTCTTGCTGTAAGAGCGTTTTCGGGGATTATTCCGTCCTCGGTTTCAGCTGTTGCAAGCTCAAGAATTTCAAGGTTAGGAATGTTTGTCAGCGCCGCATAATCGTCAGCGTTGAGTGTGCCCTCAAGGACTGCAACATTCTTGATGAAGTTAAAGTCTGTGCCGTCAGCAGCTTCATTCAGCGCCTCGGCAAGCTTGCCCGTTTCAAAGTTGCTTACTGTAACATTTTCCTTATTTTCGGCATTCGCTGTAATCGGCAGGATAACAATACCAACCAACAGCGCAACTGCAATAAAAATAATGAAAATTCTCAGCGCAAGGCTTTTTTTCTTCGTGTATGTAATAGGTTTCTTAGCCATCGGAATTATTCCTCCCTGTTTTCGTTGTGACCTATAGAAAATCTTCCCGCAATCTGAATATCGTTCTGAGTAAACAGCAGAACATCGGTTGTAAGAGGATTTTTTGCTTTTCTGTATTCGCTGAGGATAACCGTACCCAGCCCCTCAAGAATATTGTTTGTGATATTTTTCAGCACCAGCAGGTTTTCCCTTGAAGGTGCAACAACTAAAAATTTCGCACCGAACTTGTCATAGATAGCGCTGCGGAAATCGTTGCAGAGAATAAACGAGCTTGCAAAAGCAGGTGCGGAGGTTTTAATCTCCAGCGCCTTTATTCCGCCCGTAAGCTCCTCCTCGCTGATTTCGGCACGGGAAAGAATTCGGCACATATTCCTGTCCGCAACCGAGAAAACGACCTCCCTCGGCACGCCCCAGCGTTTCAGCGTAGCTTCGTCAAGACAGTGCACAATCTCATCATCGGGGGTGTACGCAACAACCTTTTTAAGCCCGTCCACAAAGTCAGCGCTAATCATAAGTTCGCTGACGTCCTTATCACGCATAATCAGCAGCCTGAGAAATTCCTGACCGTTAGTGAAGGAAACCATTCTGCCCTTCGTAACAAAATCCAGCTCAAGGCGCCTGATGAGCCTGTCCAGCTCCTCGTCGGACTGGGTCGCTTCGTAAATTGAGCGAGCCTCACCCACATCAATTTTAAAGGTAGCCGTGCCGTTGGAGATTTCATAAACGCTGTCGCTGTCACGGGACGTGATAAAAAAGTGCTGACGTTTCAGCGCATTTTTAAACCCAGCCTCGAACTTGTCACGGCAGAAAATTCCGCCGATTTTTTCAGCAAGCTTCATACGGTACGACCTCCCCTCGAAAATTCAATACATAAACATAGTATAGCATATTTCCGAAGTCTTGTACACACTTTTGTGAATTTTCCGTGCAGAAATTTTCATTTCTTTTTTTGGCAATTTGACAAAGTAAGAAAACAAAGTTCGTCAAAGGGTACGTTGAAAACGTGTCGCTGGCACGTTTTCAAGGGAAGTTTATCCGTAAACTATAAAAGGGGAAGCGGTCTTGTCCGCTTCCCCTTCCCCTTATCTCCGTTTTTGAACGATAGGGGTGTTTCGTCCGTTGCGACGGACGACTTAGGGACTCCGTCCCTAAGAACCCTGCCAAAGGGTGCGCACACCCTTTGGAAACCCATTATTTTTTATTCTTTTTAGATATCCAATTCGCCGACGTACTTAGCGTTCTTCTCGATGAATTCACGTCTTGGCATAACC
>JAZSHA010000275.1:0-8388 GCA_045533025.1 Oscillospiraceae bacterium | reverse complement strand
CAGCTTTGCAGAAAATACGAGGAAAGCGGATTATTCCGTACAGTGAAAATCGTGGACGGAATGTTCCTTTTTGCCGCACGGGAAAATCGTGACGGGATTGAAGAGCTTGCAGAAAAGCTTGCCGCAGAAACAACGCTGAATCTTGAAGTTTCGGGACGGAAAATGTATTGGTTTCCATCAATCGCCGATAAGGGGATTTCATTGAAACGGTATTGTGAAGCATTCGGCTATGAAATGGTAATCGCCGCAGGGGACAGCTCAATTGACTATCCTATGCTTAATTTTGCAGGTACAGCACTTGTTCCTGATAAGGAAACCGCAGAAAAAATAAAAGCCACAGATGTGAAAATCTGCGGATATGAGAGTTTTGCGGAGTTTATACTTTCTTATGTACTTGAACAGTTGTAACAAAAGCCACTTCAAATTGAAGTGGCTTTTGAGTTATTCAGTAATAATATCTTCCTTAGGAAATTTCTTTCTCATAAAGATAAAGCATACAAGATGCGCAAGAAAAGTAATTACCCACGAAACAGGATAGGACATAAACAGCATAAATTCCGTGTGGAACTGAGGAAGCTGAAATCCTGTGAAAATCCACAGCAAGCGTATGCCGCAAGCACCCAGCAGCGAAACAATTGTCGGAGTAACGGCATAGCCCATACCACGGATTGAACCCACAATACAGTCCATCAGACCGCAGCTGAAATATAAACAGCATACAAGGCTCATTCTCGTCATACCCGATTCAATAACCTCAGGACGGTTGTCGTAAATGCCTATAAGCGGTTCACCGAATATGTAAGCAAGATTACCCAATACAAGTCCGGCAACAGCTCCACAGGTGCAGGCAATAATTGCAATTTTGTTGATACGGCTGTACTTCTTAGCACCAACATTCTGACTTGTAAAGGTCAGTGCACCCTGTGAGAAAGCGTTCATCGAAACCCATACAAATCCTTCAATGCTTGCCGCCGCCGCACTTCCTGCCATAGTAACAGGTCCAAAGCTATTGATTGAAGATTGAATAACAACGTTTGAAAGTGAGAATACCACACCCTGAAAGCCTGCGGGAACACCGATTTTCAGCAGCTTTGCAGCAATGTTTCTGTCAAGCCTAAGATGCTTGAACTGAAACTGAAAAGCGTCCGTTTCGTTTATCAGACAGCGAAGAATGAGAAACGCAGAAATGCCCTGTGAAATAACAGTAGCAAGTGCAACACCTGCAACGTCCATCTTGAAAAAGATAACAAAAATCATATTCAGAACAACATTAACAATGCCTGAAAAAGCGAGAAAATAAAGCGGATGCTTCGTGTCACCCTTTGAGCGAAGAATTGAACTGCCGAAATTGTAAATCATCATTGCAATCATACCAACGAAATAAATTCGCAGATAAAGCGTTGAAAGCTCAAGAACTTCGGGCGGATTTTTCATAAGCAGTAACAGCTTGTCAGCAAAAATAATTCCGATAACCGTCAGAAGCAAGCCGCTGAATATTGCAAGAAAAATAGATGTGTGTACGGTTTTGCTGACCTTTTCATTGTTTCCCGAGCCCATATAACGGGACGTCAGCACGTTTGCACCCGTTGAAAGTCCAAGAAAAAGATTGGTCATAAGATTGACCAGCGACGAGGTCGAGCCAACCGCCGCAAGTGAGTTTTCGCTTGCAAAGTTGCCCACAACAATTATATCTGCCGCGTTGAACAAAAGCTGTAAAACGCTTGAAAGCATAAGCGGCAGAGTAAGCTTCAGAAGTTTCGGCAGAATAGGGCCGCTTGTCATATCTATGTTATAATTTTTAGCCATAATAAATTCCTTTCTTTACACAAAACTATTATACGCTCAGTGTTCATAATTGTCAACGGCAAATATGCCAAAAAGCTTGATTTAAAAAGGGTTTTGCTGTATACTTATACATAAAGGAGCTGATATAAATGAGCGAAAGAGGAGATAAAGCAAAAGCACTTTTCGAAAGCGGTTACAACTGTGCACAGGCAACTTTGATTGCCTTTACCGACATAACAGGACTCAGCGAGGAAACCTCAGCAATGATAGCCTCAGGCTTCGGCGGGGGAATGGGCAGAATGAGAGAGGTCTGCGGTGCAGTATCAGGAATGTTTATGGCGGCAAATATGATTTTCGGCTATTCCGACCCGAAAGCATTTGAGGAGAAAAAGAAGAATTATGCAGTAATCCAACACCTTGCCGAGGAGTTCAGAAAAGAAAACGGTAGCATCATCTGCCGTGAACTTTTAGGACTTGCAAAGCCCGAGGGTACGCATGTCCCCGAAAAGCGTACAGAGGAGTATTACAAAAAACGACCTTGCAGCGAGTTGGTTAAGTCTGCGGTTGAGATACTTGAAAGGAATGTTGTATCATTATGAAAAAGCTTATTATCCTAATAACTTCCTTATTATTTTTTACAGCATGTTCTTATAAAAATGTTGAACAGGTTACTGAAACACAGACGGAATCAATTACATCTTCAGCTGTAACAGTTAATTCCGCAGAAACCATAACAACCACGGAAGCAACTGAAACGACAGTATCTATGGAGGAAATCGAGCTGGAAGAAATGACCATTAAATATGATTCTTCCATGTGGGAAACATTAGATGAATATATTAAAAGACTAGAGGAAAGCGGTGATACACTTGATGATGAAACTATAAATGAAATGAAAAACATGGGTAATGTTACTCTTGCAGTACGAGGTACGGACGCTTCTATACTGTGGGTTGATGCATTTCCTTATGACGGAATTGAAGGATTTGGTACAAAGGAAGATTATGAGCTTTTTGGACTGGCACTGGAATATTTACAACAACAATCAAGTGAAGATGTTAGCTCATTCAAATCAGAAATAAGAGAAAGAAACGGAATTATGTTTAGTGAATCAAGTACATGGTCTAATGGTACATATGTAATGACCTGTAACATTCTGAAAGATAATATACAATATTCATTCTTTCTTACAAATGTATCACGTTCAGAAGGAAGAAAACTCATAAATGAACTGATAGACAATATTTCTTTTGATTAAGTGCAGATAATTAACATGAACAAGGCACATCACAATGATGTGCCTTGTTTCATTTAATATTTTTTGTACAATCAAGCTGACAAAGAAATAAATCATAAGCCTGAAAATGATTGAAAAACACATTGTGATACCCGCTTTGCCATTCGCCGTCACGTTTGTAAACAAAACCAAGCTGTGCACAGGAGGCATATTCCTGCGGCGGACATTCAGCCCGTGCCTCAATAACATAATTTTTCGTGCGGTCAAAGCTGTCACCAAGGATTTTCACCAAATCCAGCTCATAATAAAAATTGCTGTCAGCAATTTTTTCTGCGTGGCAAACCTCACCGTCATTTCTCACATCAATCAGAAAACCCTCATCACAGTACAATTCCTCAGCATTTTCATCAAACACCTTAATAGAGTTAACCTTGACCTCTGTGCCGTTTTGCATCTTCCACACTTCAAGCTTGACATACCCGTCGTCACAGCAAATAACAGGGAAGCACATAATCAAGTCCTTGTTATCAGGAACAGGCATCTTATTTCTTACCGAAAAATAATAGTGCCCGTTTTCAGTATCAATATTGAATTCAAAAGTAATTTCGTTTACCGTTGCTTCAATGCTGTAGTTGTTGCCATTGTGATATAAGCCGCAGAAATATTCGCTCTGTGAAAAGAATTTTTTGTACCCATTTTCAGACAGCATTTTTCTTTCAGCAAGCACATCGCACCACTTAATCAAATCCTCCGCTGTAGTAACAATTCCGTCCGTGTAATTTATTTCAATAGGCTTGCCTTCATAGTAACCGATAACATCAGTCGTGCCGCCCCAGCTTGTGTTGTCCATACCAAGCGGAGTGAAAATATACTCGTCAAGAATTTCACCAGTACCTTTGCCAAATTTCTTTTCCCATTGATGTACCAACGAATTTATATCATCATCAGGAGAAAGATTGTACAAGTAATCATCAGCATTTAGTATACCTTTATCTTCAAGCAGTAATATACAAAACGCAAGGAAATGAAAATACGCAAATCCTATCACAAACCTGCAATTCATACTAAACGGAATGTTTTTCTCATAATCAGCCTTGCCCCATACAGCAAAAGTTTCATTTTCATCGTGTTTATAAGAAAAGCCGCTGTAATTGTAATCTGCAAGTATCTTGTCAAACCACGGTTCAATCTTTTTGCTTTCGGACAATTCATCGTCCAGCGAATTTAGCTGTTGTTCAATATGTTTTTTCTTTTCAATAAGACTTTTACGCTGTTCCAGAAGTCTTGACGATGAGTTGAGACCATTGCTTGAAATCAGAGCAGGTATTTCTTTCAGCGGAAAATCAAGTTCCTTATAATGAAGAATTTCTCTGAGCTGTTCAACAGATTTTTCATCATAGTATCTGTAACCATTTTGCTGATTTATTTCAACAGGCTTCAGCAAACCGATACTATCATAATATTGAATAGTGCGCACGCTTACACCTGCTCGCTTGGCAATTTCACCTACCGATAATTTCATATGTATCACCCTTTCCTACATAATTATACACTATTACGCAGGGTAATGGTCAAGAGTATTTTATATAATATTCGTTATTTAAATATTGAGTAATAAAAAAAGAGCTACCCATTTGGATAACTCTTTTGGTGCGGCAAATGGGACTTGAACCCATACGTCGAAGACACACGCCCCTCAAACGTGCCTGTCTGCCTATTCCAGCACTGCCGCAAACGCAATATTAACTTTTCGTAAGGTTTCCCTCAACGACTTAATTATTATATCACGTCGAATTATGTTTGTCAAGCCTTTTTTTGAATTTTTTCAAAATTTTTCTTTGTTCTCAAAATCTTCCAGAATAAACCTTGCAACGCTGTCCTCATTGTTGCTTCCGATAATGTCGTCAGCGATTGCTTTAAGCTGGCTTGAAGCATTTGCTACAGCGTAACATTCGTCAGCTGCCTCAAACATCTGAATATCATTCGCCCCATCACCGAAAACCACAAGCCTGTCACAGCCAAAATGCTTTTTCAACGTCAGCGCTGCATTTGCCTTTGTAGCACCTTTAGGTAAAACCTCCAGCCATTTATTTCCACTGTAAATATCCTTGTCAAAAATGCAGCGGAATTTTTTCTCCAGAATTTCACAAGCAGGTGAAAGCTTCTCCGCATTGTCAATGCAGGTGAAATAAAAAATCTCACCCTCACGTATTTCGTCTTCACTTACAGCAATACGCTCACGAACGTCATTTTTACGTGTATCAAGAAACTCTCTCATACCAATCGTGCAACGCTCAGCAATGTAGGAGAACTTCTCCACACCGTTAATTATCGAGTACACAATCGGGTCAATGCCGTGTTCAAGCAGCACATCATAAATCCACAGCGCTTCATCACGGGTGAACATGTTTGACAGAATACGCTTACCCGTGCCGCTGTCAATCGTGAACACACCATTGTAAACAATAATCGGAATTTTCGCAGAAAGCCCAGCTGTAGCCTTTATAGACGTAATCGCCGAGCGTGCTGTTGCATAGGAAAATAACAATCCCTTATCAATCAGTTCATTGAGAATTTCACAGCTTCTTTCAGAAACCCTCTGCTCGCTGTTGAGCAGAGTCCCGTCAAGGTCGGAAAGATAAAGCGTACTCACAGCTTAATAACCTTCAGCTCAGTTTCAGCAACAGCCTCAGCAATCAGCGGTTCAAAATCAAACGCATTTTGAGCAGCCTCAACGTCAGCAAGGATAGGCTTTGTCTTAGGATGCTTCGGAGTAAATACCGTGCAGCAGTCCTCGTAAGGCTCAATAGAAATATCAAACGTGTCAATCTTTCTCGCAATTTCCACGATTTCAGTCTTGTCCATACCGATCACAGGACGAAAAACAGGCATTCTGCAAGCCGCATCTGTGCAAACAATCGCACCCATAGTCTGACTTGCAACCTGACCAACGCTTTCACCTGTGATAAGTGCCTGCATATCCTTTTCCTCAGCAATACGCTGTGCAATCTCCATCATCAGACGGCGCATAAGAATAGTGAAAAGCTCCTCAGGACAGTTGTCGCGAAGCGCTTCCTGAATTTTTGTAAACGGTACACAGTAGAAAGCAACATCACCGCAGTAAGGAGTAAGTTTCTCGCAAAGACGCTCAACCTTCAAGCGTGCTCTTTCGGAGGTGTACGGAGGTGAAACGTAGTGAATAGCGGAAAGCTTTACACCACGCTTTGCCATCATATAAGCCGCAACAGGACTGTCAATGCCGCCAGAAAGCAGGAGCATAGCACTGCCCGAAGTGCCAACAGGAATACCGCCTGCACCTGGGAGATTGCCTGCATGAACATAAGCCGCTGTATCACGGATTTCAACCGTTACAACCATCTGCGGATTTTTTACATCAACAGTAAGGTGTGGGTACGCCTCAAGAATTTTTCCGCCAAGCTCCATACAGATTTCAGGGGACTTCATAGGAAATTTCTTGTCGGAGCGTTTCGCTTCAACCTTGAAAGTGCGTGACATCATAGCAGTTTCTTCAATGTAAGCAATAGCTTCACGGCAGATTGCATCAAAATCCTTTTCGACAACAAGTGCACGGCAAAGAGCCGCCGCTCCGAATACCTTTGAGCCAAGCTCAACAGCTTCGTCAAGGTCAATATCTTCAGACTGCGGAATAGCGTAAATCGTGGACTGTGCCTTTGTGTATTCAAACTTGCCCAGCTTGTTCAAGCGGTGCTTGAGATTACGGATAAAAGCGTCCTCGAATGTTCTCTTGTTCAAACCCTTGAGAGCAATTTCGCCCTCCTTGAATATAATTAACTCTTTCATATTTTACCTTCCTTACTTAGTTTTAGCAAGGGACTGATACCCCTCCTGAATGGCGTTAACAAGCACGTCAATCTCGCCCTTTGTTGTGGTGCGTCCGATTGAAACACGGATAGCCGAGTCAGCAAGCTTATCGGGAATACCCATAGCCGTCAGCACCGAGCTGTGTGCACCCTTTGAGCAGGCTGAACCGCTTGAAACATAAACTTCCTTGCTTTCAAGGAAATGAAGCATAATTTCCGAACGAATACCCTTTACAGAAAAATTCGTGATAAAAGGCGACTTGTTTTCGGCAACCGAGTTAACCGTGATATAATCAAGTTTTGCAAGTTTTCTCAGCAGATATTCGCTTATCTCCTCAGCATTGCTGTAAGCTACGGACATAGTAGGCATAAGTGCTCTTACCGCCGCACCAAATCCCGCAATCAGAGGCACGGACTCAGTACCCGAGCGTACACCCTTTTCCTGACCGCCGCCCATAAGAAGCGGAGCAACACGTATACCCTTGCGTATGTACATCGCACCAACACCCTTGACAGCGTGTACCTTGTGTCCCGAAACAACAATGATGTCAGCAAAAAGCTCAGCGGACTTCATCGGAATTTTCATAAATCCCTGAACAGCGTCACAGTGAGTCACGCACTCGGGAAAGTTGCGCTTTACGTAGGAAAAAATCTTGCGCACAGGCTGAATTGAGCCTGTTTCGTTGTTTACCAGCATACAGGAAACAAGGCAGGTGTTCTCGTCAACCGCATCGATGAAATCCTCAACAGCAATCTCACCATTTCTTGATGGCTTGATGCGAACAACCTCAAAGCCTTCTTTTTCCTCAAGATATTTAATCGGCTCAGCAACAGATGGGTGCTCAATTGCAGAAACAACAATCTTTTTCTTTCTCTTTCCGTAATTTTTTGCAGCACCGAAAATAGCCGTGTTATTGCACTCGGTCGCACCTGACGTAAATGTTATGCACTGCGGGTCACACACAAGTGCAGCAGCAATAGCCTTTCTCGCCTCAGTAATATTCTGTTCAGCTTTCAGACCGATTGCGTGCAGGGAAGAGGGGTTGCCGTAATCCTCAACCATATTCTGAAATACAGCTGAAACCGCAGGCTCGCAAGGACGTGTCGTAGCGGCATTGTCAAGATAAACTGCCATATATTTCAATCCTTTCACTTCAAATTGCAATAATTAATTTTATTATACAACAAAACTGCCGATTTAGCAAGCAGTAAAATCATAAAATATTTCATTGCATGGTACTTTATCCGCCGTATTTTTGATAACAATGTGTAAAAGATGTGAAACCTTTTGGAATAAGCTACAAAATGCTCGGAATTCCTTGACGAATTGACAAAAAAGGTGTATTATAGTATTATCAGTAGTTGTATGTACTCGCTGATAATTTACAAAAATGGAGGCTTCATTTTCAGCTATGGCACTTTCCGGAAGCGCTAAAAAAGCCTATAAAAAGGCGTTTAAAGCGAAACAGAAAAAGAGGCGGGGACATTGGCTTCTTATCCAGAAGGGGGATTGTGCCAAAGAGG
>JAZSHA010000003.1:0-4073 GCA_045533025.1 Oscillospiraceae bacterium | reverse complement strand
AAGCAGATGTTCTATCTGTTCCTTTAACATATTTTAACTTCCTCTCATTTATATGATAATGTTGAAATTAACAAATAACATAATGTTATGAATAAAGTAACATTGCCTTTACCAACAAGTAAAAAAAATAAAAGCGTTACTATTATTAATATTGCATTAAGCCATTTTATATATCGTTCCATAAGTACGGCGTTATTGTAGTTGCATAATTTATAAATGCAAAGAATAATAAGTTTGCCTCCATCAAGAAATTGAAGCGGAAGCAGGTTGAAAGCACCTATTCCCGCATTTAAATCAGCAAATATTTTTAAAGCAGTAAAGCTGCTGTTATTTAAAAGAATAAATGCTGCAAAATTAAATGCACAGCCTGCTGATAAAATAGAAAATTGTGTTTGTACATCTGTAAAGTCAAGTGACTTGTCGGGTATGATTTTTATTCCTGCACCATAAAAAACAATTTTATTTATTTTTATATGTTTAACAGACATAAAAATCAGATGTCCAAGTTCATGCCATAAGCAAGCGACAAAACCTAGCAAAAAGTATTTGTTGCTGCTGCATAGCATTAAGACTGAAATTGCAGCAAAAAAGCTGAAATCAAATACTATTTTAAATTGTTTGAATTTCAGTTCAAACACATAACATCATTCTTAACATAAGTACATCTCCTTTTGTAAAATGATATTTTCAAAAGGAGATATTTATGTTACTTTTTAATTCTGATAATTGAATTTTTAGGGTAGCTTTTTTTACACGGGAATGACAATTTCATCATAGCGTGGTTTGCACTTTCAATTTCGTCATTGTTTTCATTGAATAATTGATTTATTGTTACAACGTCAAAATGTTCACCAGGTGCAAGGATTTCAACGGTATCACCTTTATTGAATTTGTTTCTCTGCGAAGCATAAAGTATTCCGCCTTTACATTCCTCGACAATTGCAGCTACGTCATATTCTCTGATATATCCGCTGTTTTCATAATACTGACATTCCTTTGGATGACCGAAGAAGAAGCCTGTGCAATATTTTCTGTGGCTGACTTTGAAAACCTCATTACGAATCCATTCGGGAAGCTTATATTCCTTAGGATTGGATTTAAGAAGGTCAACAGCCATTCTATAGGCATTTGTAACAATTGAAACATAGTAAGAGGATTTTGCTCTGCCCTCTATTTTAAGACTTGTTACACCTGCTTCTGCAAGTTTATCAAGATGGTCAATCATACACAAATCCTTAGCATTGAGGATATACGCACCCTTTTCGTCCTCAAAAATAGGATAAAACTCATCAGTACGTTTTTCTTCCATAAGATGATATCCCCATCTGCAAGGCTGAGCACACTCTCCCCTGTTGGCATCACGGTTTACGAGGTACTGTGAAAGAAGACATCTGCCCGAAAAAGAAACGCACATTGCGCCGTGGACAAATGCTTCAATATCAAGTTCTGATGGTGTTTTTGCACGAATTTCAGCAATTTCGTCAAGTGATAGTTCACGTGCGACAACAATTCGTTTTACGCCCATATTATAAAGCTCATTTGCAGTTACATAGTTCACAATTCCTGTTTGAGTTGACATATGGACTTCTATATCGGGAGCATATTTTTTTACAAGTGAAAGCAAGCCCAAATCAGCAACAATTACTGCATCTACTTTACAGTCCACAGCTTCTTCGATAAACTGCTGAAACTGTGGTATTTCGTTATTTCTTGGAAGTGTATTGCAAGTCAGGTATATTTTTACTCCTTTAGAATGAGCAAGTTCAACCGCTGATTTTAGAGAGTCATAAGTGAAATTAGCAGGACCTGCTCTCATTCCAAAGCTTTGACCGCCGAGATATACTGCGTCTGCACCGTAATCAAGTGCAGCACATAATCTTTCATAGTCACCTGCGGGAGCAAGAACTTCTAAGTTATTGAGTTCCATTGTATTTATCCTCCGATAATTATTGTACAAGACCTGCTGTAACGAGATTTTGTTCGTGTTCTTCGAGAGTTACAGCATAAAAGAATTCTCCCGTTTCAAGATTGGAACAGAAATAGAAGTAATCTGTTTCTTCGGGATATAGTACGGCATTAATTGCATCAAGACCAGGATTACAAATTGGCCCTGGAGTAAGTCCTGCTCCTTTATAGGTATCATATGCAATGTTTATTTTTTCAGTTTGAACTTCGCTGTATGGGATAATGACTTCTTCAACATAATTTGTTGTTGGGTCAGATTGAAGCAGCGGATATTCATTTGGATTGTTAAGACGGTTATAGAATACCGATGCAACCTTTTTCATATCGCGGGTATTTGCAGCCTCTGCCTGAACGATAGAGGCAAGTGTAAGAACTTCTTCAAGCTCCATACCAAGGTCTTCCATACGTCCATAAAGGTCGGGAGTAATTCTTGCTTCAAAATTTTTATAGATTTTTTTAGCAACAATTCTTGGGTCTTCCTCAAGATAGAACTGATATGTATCTGGGAAAAGATAACCTTCCATTTTGTAGAATTTCATTGCACTTATTTTAACATTGCCTTCAAAATCGAAACCAAATTCAGAGCTGTTGAATGCATCAATAAATTCTTCGGCATTACATACGCCTTTTTCTTCAAGGCGTGCTGCGGCTTCAATAAGTGTAATCCCTTCAGGAAAAACAACATCTGCGGTTTCACGCTGATTTTCAGCTTCTTCCTGAAGTGTTTCTATAAGGGTTTCGTAGTCCATCTTAGGAGAAATTTTGTGTGTACCTGCAATGAATGTACCGTCTGCGCCTTTTAATTTTGAGTAAAGTCTGAAAAGCGATGTATCTGCAATAATACCTTCATTGTAAAGCTGTTCAGCGATATCAAGGGTACTTGAATTCATTGGGATATCAATTACAATTTCGATATCGGATTTACCTATCCCTAGAAATTCCTTTGCACATTTAAGTATCACTGCTGCGGCGAGAATAGATACTGAAATTACAATTACACTGAAAAACAATCCGAAGATAATATGTCCGTGACCACGCTTTTTACGTTTTTTCTTTTTTATAGGACGTACTACTTCCTCTTCTTCATATTCGTCTTCTTCAGGATATTCTTCTTCATATTCCTCGTTTGTATTCTCAGCAGCATTATGATCTGTTACATCTGCATCAGAAATTGCTTCAGAATTTTCGGCTATATCTTCGGAAGGGTGTTCGTCAGAAGCTTCCTCAGGTATACTATTAAGTATATCATCAAGTTTTACATTATCCTCTAAACGTTCTTTTTCAAGCTGTTCCATTAAATACCTTCTTCCTTGTCACATCTTTTAATATATTTTTCCGTAACAATAGTATTGACTGCCACATCAAAATGACCGTGAATGAGCTTTGTAACCATACAGTTACAATATCCGATACCAACTCGGAACATATTTGGGTGAGCAGAAAGAAAACGGTCATAATAGCCTTTTCCGTATCCGAGTCGATAACCGTAGCTGTCATAAACCAATGCTGGAACAATACAAAATGCGTTATCAAATTTTGTCAGTTTCTGGCATTTGCTTGGCACAGGCTCCAATACGGAAAAAGAACCGCTTTCTAAATCATCAGCAGATTTTATGATGTAGAAGTCCATATTACGTGTTCCGTCAACACATCTCGGAACAGCAACTGTTTTGTTATCCTTTAAAGCGTATTCAATAAATTTAATTGTATCGACTTCGATATCGGTTGATACATAGGTAAGGACAAGATTGTTTTTTTTATAAGCTTCCATATTAATGAGACGTGAAAAAATACGATTATCGTATGCTTGCTTTATTTCGGCAGGCATATCACGTCTGAGCTGCTTATATTTATCACGAAGTTCCTTTTTATGAACACGGATATCAAAGTGTTTTATTTTTTTGTCCATAACAATGAATCTCCAACAATTTTACTGCGTTCTTCAGAAATGAGAGCTTCAACAAGTTTAAGACCGAATTCTACAGCAACGCCTGCTCCCCTTGCGGTGATAATATTTCCGTCGATTATAGCAGGTTTGGTAAGTACATCTGCACCTTCAAGCTGCTGTTCAAAGCCTTCATAACATACAGCTTTTTTTCCTTTAAGCA
>JAZSHA010000237.1:0-7121 GCA_045533025.1 Oscillospiraceae bacterium | reverse complement strand
CCGGGAAAATAGATCGATGCCGACACAAATCAAACAAAGCACTACCAAGTGCTTTGTTTGCATATTCCTCCATAGCTCAGTCGGTAGAGCACCTGACTGTTAATCAGGGAGTCACTGGTTCGAGTCCAGTTGGGGGAGCCAAATTAAAAGCGAACAGAAAGTTCGCTTTTATATATGCACCATTAGCTCAGTTGGTAGAGCAACTGACTCTTAATCAGTGGGTCCTGGGTTCGAGTCCCCGATGGTGCACCAGTTAAGCCTGTATCTTGATTGATACAGGCTTTTTTTGATGAGTAACAAAAATCCCTTGAAGAAAATTCATTCTCCAAGGGATAATTTTATTCCATCTCCTCAGGCGGAGGCGCATTCTGCATCATCTCTTCAAGGTCAAGCTGCATATAATCCTCAGGAATATCAAATGTACCCGATGGAATTTTGCTTGTCACCGATAATTTGCGGAGTACAAACTCAAGTGAGTCACCGCTTGCTACAGAAGCATAAAGCTTGCCGCCTGCATCATAAAGCATTGCCCAGTCAGAGGACGTGCCATACTCAAATTTATACGCCTTGCCGCCGATTGTAACATCTGCAATCACAAAGCTTTCCTTGTTTATATTTTCAGGAATAATACCCATTTTTTCGGGCGCATACTGGGAAACGAGCTCCTTGTCAGCAGGAAGGAAAAGCGCAACCTTATTTTCATCATCAAAGGTGTAAGCCTTGGAGTCGGCGATAATCATTTTGCTATTTTTTCCGTCAGCCTTGGTTTCGGTCATAATGTTACTGCCCTTCATAGCAAGGGTAAATGCAGTGCCGCCGTCAAAATCCGAGGTTTCAAGGTAAAAATCACCGTCAAGTGTGTCGAAAATGCTTGCCGAAAGGCAGGTGTCAGCGGTTGCAGTCTTACCGTTCAGCATAAAAATGTCAGCGGAAAGAAATTCGTCCATATCTGCGAAGCTGCTGCTTACAGTTATATAGTCAGCGCTGTCATCAATGACAATCTCCTCGTCGGAAGCAGACGTGTCAGAAACTTGGGTTTCTGCTGTCGTTTCTGTATCTGCAATGGTTGTATCGATAGTTGTTGAAATCTCATTGAGCTCAGAGAAGGTAGTTGTTTCAGCGGTTGTTTCTTCAGCTGAAATATCTGTTTCAGCGTCCGTTTCAGCAGCAGTATCCTCAGCAACAGCCGTAGTCTCGTCCTGTGTCTGTGTTTCTGTGGGTTCTTCGGGTGCTATATCATCGGGAGCAGCGGTTGTTGCAGCAGTTTCAGTTGTTTCGGGAGCTGTACTGTTATTGCTGTCATTATCTCCGCCGCAGGCGGTAAGAGCTGCACAAACAGCAATTACCGATATGGCACATAAAAGCTTTTTCATATGTAAAATCCTTTCTGTTTACTGAACAATAGTGTAAAGATTTGAGTCATCAGCACTGATTTCCACGCCCTTAGCCTCAAAAAGCTCGGATACCGTCACAAACTGGTATCCCTCATCAAGAAGCGTCGGAATAATCGTGTCAAGCGCCACAACGGTATTCATATTGCCCTGAGCATCGTGGAGAAGAATAATCGTGCCGTCCTTAACCTGATTAAGTGTGTTGTCAATTCGCTCCTGAACGGTAACCTTGGCGTCCCAGTCATTACAGCCCGCACCGCAGATAAACGGCATATCAATACTGTCATACATTGTTGCATTGGTAGCAATGTAAGGCGGACGGAAAAACTTTGTAGGCTCGCCCGTGATTTCCTCAACCTTGTCCGAAACGTACATAACCTCCTCAACAATAGCATCTGCCTCCATCTGGTTCATATAGCCATGAGATTTCGAGTGGTTGTCAATCTCGCAGCCCATCTGATACGCACGTTTAACAACCTCAGCAGAAGCGTCATTTATGTTGTTGCCAATAAGAAAGAATGAAGCAGGAACACCGTAAAGCTCCAGCTTGTCAAGCACCTGAACAGTAGTTGTAGTGTTCGGCCCGTCATCAAAAGTCAGCGCAATCATAGGCTTCGTCGGGTCAATTTCGTATTCAAGCTTCGCATATGTAATTTCAGTTTCGGCAGCCGTGGTTGTTTCAGCAGTAGTTACAGTTTCATCAGCAGAAGCTTCTCCGCAGGCAGTAAGCATAGCTGCCGTAAGAAGTAAGGTGAGTAATTTCTTTTTCATAGCAATATTAACCTTTCCTTGTTTGGTAAATTATAATTTAAAAACGAACGCAAGCGTTCGTTTACGGGTTTTCGCTTCGCAAAAACGCCGTAGTTTGCACAACGATATAACTCTTCAATGCGCTAAATTATAATTTATAATAAGATAAATTATATCATTCCTGCACTCAAAAGTCAACAAAGCCGCCTGCGGTTATGCAGACGGCTTTCCGGTTATTATTCAATTGCCTTTGCGATTATTTCAACAGCCTTTTCTATTCCGAAGCGGTTGCTGTCGATATTCAGGTCATAGCTGGAATGTGAAGCCCATTTTTTATCGGTATAGAAGTCATAGTAGCATTTTCTTTCCTTATCTTTTTTCTTGATAAGCTGCAAAGCCTGCTGCTCGGTTACTTCCATACGCTCCATAATACGTTTCACTCTTGCTTCTGTAGGTGCATATATGAACACGTTAAGCAGCTCCACGTCCTCATTTCTGAGTATGTAGTCGGAGCATCTGCCCACGATTACGGCGTTTTCGGTTTTGGCGATATCCTTGATAATTCCCGCCTGAAGCGTGAACAGTGTGTCATTGGTTGAAATATTGGTATTGAAGCTGGTCTGCCCCGTCTGGGACATTGCTGCATAAAGCCATGGGTTTGCAGCTTTTTCGTCAGCCGCATTAAGTGTTTCGTGGCTCATACCGCCTTTTTCAGCCGCAAGGATAATCAGATTTCTGTCGTAAAAGGTGAAGTTCAGCTTTTTTGCAAGCTGCTCGCCGATTTCACGTCCTCCGCTTCCGAATTGTCTGCCGATAGTGATTATTTTTTTCATAAGCATACCTCCTTGCGGTAAAATGATATAGTACCGTAAAGAAATTATATCATTTTTGCACATAAAAATCAAGAGGTGTTGAAAATATTTTTGCATATTGCAACAACAAACCCGTGCAGAAGCTCTGCACGGGTGATAAGCTGTTTATAAATCAGGCTGTACGCTGGGAATTAAGCCATTCTGCATAATCGTTCTCTGAAATCTGCTTGGTCATAACCCCGAACTGGAAGTCGTGAGCCTTAGCGATAAAAGAATTGAACGCCTGCAAATCACCGTCAAGCTTATACTGTTCCTGTTTCTGGCGATAAATTTCCTCGTACAATAAAGTCATTACAACTCTCTCCTTTTTAACAATCTGTTGGTAATTATAACATAAAACAGCATAGGTTTCTATAGTATTATTGTACAAAAACAAATATTTTTACTGTCAATTTCTCCGAATTAATAAATCTGTTACAAATTTGCTTGAATTATTAAAAGTTATATGTTATAATGATAATTACCCCATAAAAAAGGTGAATTCCGATGTGCATTTTTGGCATATCGGTTTTTTTGTGTCCTTGATATTGGCTATTTACACACTTTGACCTGCTGCAGAAGGGATAAAATTGTTCAAATCAAGGAAAATGCAGCGAAAGAATATACTTTTTGAAATTTGTAATGTATAATATAATTATATTAATGTGATAAAGGAGTATTGCAATATGAAAAAGATTTTGACAGCGCTGCTTGCGCTTACTCTCTGCGGTGTTATGTTTACAGCCTGCGGAAAGGATGATACAGCTGCTGAGGCTGATACAACAACTACCGTTTCTGAAGCTGTTGAGGAAACAAAGGCAGAAGAAACAGAAGCTGAAACTGAAACCGAAGCTGAGGCTGAGGAAACAACAGCTGAAGCAACAGAGGCTGAAACAGAAGCTGAGACTGAAGCTGAAACTGAGGCAGCAGCAGCTTCTTCAAGCTACGCAAGCCTTGATGAATTTGCAAAGTCAGGTGACGCTTTCGGTCTTGATATGGATACAATCCCTGCTTCCGACAGCCTTATATACAACTGGGTAAAGGTTTTTGACGGTGCAGACAGCCTGTATATGGACGTTGAAGCAACCGACGGCAGTATGTCAATGGTTATGGGTATGGCCGAGGACAAAATCGCTATGAAGATAAACAGTGCGGAAAGCGAGACAAATATGACAATTATCTTCAAGGACTCCAAGATGTATATGCTTGATGAGGCTACAAAGGCAGGCTACTATATGTCCGCTGATGAAAGCACAATGGAGGATTACGATATCGGAGCAATGCTCGGCGACATTGATTTTGACGCTGAAATTGAAAGTGCTTCTGACGTAAAGTCTACAGCTGTTGAAATCGGCGGCGAGGAACATAAATTTGAAATTGCTACCGAAACAGGCGGCGGCTTCCTTTTCGACAAGGATGAAAACCTTCTTGCAATTCTTTCCCCTGATACAAGCTCAGATATGACTGCTCTCAAGGTTAACGAATTTACAGGCACAGCTCCTGACAGCCTCTTTGAAATTCCTTCCGACTATCAGCTTATTGATATGGAAGCAATGATGGCGGAGTAAAATTTGTATAATAAATCCCGTACACGATAAAGTGTACGGGATTTGCTGTTTTAAAACGCAAGTCATCAGTTCTTGCCGAGAGGGTAAACCTTGTCAGCGTAAAGAGACTCAACCTTCTTTGTTGCAACTTCAAGGTCAGCCCACACGTCAGCGTGTTCAGCGCCGTTGTTTGAGCACCACATCATTGAGCCGTTCCAGCCGTTTGCAAGAGTGTTTTCGTAAGCATACTCGTAAGTCTGACCTCCGCCGAGACCGAATTCACCGAGAAATGCAGGCTTTGTTCCGTCAAGGCCAAAATCTGTAGGTGACATATCGAACGGACAGCCCATATAGCTGCGCATCCAGTCATAGTAGTGAACGGAATAGAAGTCAAGGCAGGCGTTGTCCCCAGCGTAGGACTTCATAACCTCGTCGGAAACCACATTACCGAGGTATTTAGGATTATCAGAATTGTATTTTACCATGCCCATACCAACTGTGACAAGTGCGTCAGGGTTTGTTTCGTGAACAGCAGCAGTACATTTTGCAAAGAACTTTGAAAGATTTTCCTTTGGAAGTCTTCCGCACTCCTCGTTTTCGATTACCCAGTCAGGCTCATTCATAAGGTCTATGCCAAGCAGGTAAGGATTTGAGCCGTAGCGCTCAGCAAAAGGTTTAACGTAGCTGTCAATGTAGCTTTGCATAGCAGTGTCATCGGTTATTACAGCACGCCATCTGTCGGTGTACTGACCGTTTTTGCAGTGGTCAAAGGAAAGCAGGGTCGGCATAAGGTAAATCTGATGCTTTTCAGCGGTTTCGAACAGCTTGTCAATGTCTGTCCAGTGTTTTTCCACAACCTCACGAACCTGTCCCGAAGGCTTGAGCTTGATGGAAACCATTGAGTCACAGTTTACCCAGACACGGACAGCGTTTACGCCGATTGCGTGTAGGTCAGCAAAGTGGCTGTCCCAGAATTCAGGCTGGAACGAGTCAGAGCCGAATTCGTTCCAGTTCTGCCAAGGGGTGTTTACGCCGTTGATGATGAGTTCTTTTCCGTCAACTATGAACTTTGTTCCGTCAACTGTAACCTTAGCAGAGGCTGTTTCAACAACTGCTTCTGTTGTTGAAACAGTGTCAGCTGTGCCGTTGTTGTTTCCGCACCCCGTCAGAAGGCTTGCTGTCATTACTGCGGAGAGAAGTACCCCGCAAAGCTTTTTGATTTTCATTTCATATTCTCCTTATATAAAATTATTTTGTAACTTGATTAATTTTCGTCAGGTCTTCAAGCATTGCACGAAATGCTTCCTCATCAGTTCTGTCTGCAACCATATAAGATGTTTTCAGCTCCGTAACAAGGGTAAGCTGTTCAAGCTCCTTCCATATACGCTCCTTGTATTTTTCGGCGTCATATTCGTTGTCGAAATTGCGCTGTTCTGTAGGGTCGTGAGTAAACTCGACAACGTGTCTGTCGAAGTCAACGGGAATAATAAAACGCTCGAAATTGTAGCTGTAGCCATTTGAGCTTTTGATTATGTAGTGTGCAAGGGAGTGGTAGAAATATTCACCTTTTTCGTTGCAGTAAAGCCCGATACATTCCTTGTCGTCGGAGTAGGGACTGAGTCCCTGAGTTGTTTCACCAAGGGAAACAGGCTCATTTCCGCTTAAATTGTAAACGGTTATATATGGGTAGGAAAGCTTATGAAACATATCCTCGTCCCAGCCTACAAATGCAACCTCGGGAAAGCCGTCGCCATTGAAGTCGAAAAGGAAGTATTTATTTGGAAGGTCAGGGCTTTCGTAGTTGGAGAGGAAGCTCCATATTTTTTCGGCAGTCGGGTCAGGCTGTTTATTCACAGTTGTTTCAATTGAAGCTTCTGTTTCCGTAGTAATTTCAGCAGTTGTTTCCGCTGTTGTGACAGTTACAGCAGCTGTAGTTTCAGTTCCCGTAATACTTGTATTCGGAGCAGGTTTTGTACAGCCTGCAAGAAGCAGTGTGGAAAGAAACAGCACAAGCAATTGTCTGTATTTCATAGCAATGTAATCCTTTTTATGTTATAAGAAAATTATATCAACGCAGGAAGAATTAGTCAAGCGGTAAAATTATAATTTAGCGCAACAAAAAAACTATTAGGGTTAGCGACAGCGACAACGGGTTTCCAAAGGGTGTGCGCACCCTTTGGCAGGGGTCAAGGGGGCAGCGCCCCTTTGTCGCCCTCCGCAGAGGGCGAAATTCCCCTTGCCTTTCAAAACGGAGAGTGGGGTGAGAAAACCGACAGGTTTTCGAGGGGCGGCAAACAAGACTGCCGCCCCTTGTATGGGTTAATGTAATACTTTCCTCAAAAACGTGCCAGTGGCACGTTTTTGACGCACTTTACTTTGACCACTATACGAAAGCAGCAACTTCGTGCGCTGTAAACAGTAGCTTCGCTACTGTTAGGGATTTTCTCTCTTGCAGAAATTTCCTCTTTTGAAGCTGTCGCTTCAAAATTCACCTTTTAGAAGCGCTTGAAGCACGCCTGCGGGCGAAGCAGGAATTTCGCCCGTTGCGTAGACCATTCGAAGAATGGTTTTGGCGATATTAG
>JAZSHA010000262.1:0-14924 GCA_045533025.1 Oscillospiraceae bacterium | reverse complement strand
TGCCCATAATTTCAGGACCGGCAAACTGACCCTTGCCCTTTTCAACCATCTTGCCAACTTCTGCGCCGTTGCCCTTGAGGCTCTGTGCCCAGATCATAGCTTCAGGAACCTTACGTGAAGAAATAAGAAGACCTGCAATAACAAGCTCCTTAACAGCGTTAGCGTTTGCGCCGGGTGTGTTGAATACGCAGATGCCCTGTTCAGCGCACTTATCAACAGGAATGTTGTTTACGCCTGCGCCTGCTCTTGCGATAGCAAGGAGGTTTGAGCCGAATTCCATTTCGTGCATGGAAGCGGAACGAACCATAACAGCATCAGGATTTTCGCAGCTGTCAACGATGTTGTACTTTGCGGTATCAAACTTATCTGTGCCGCAGGAAGCAATTTTATTTAAAGTTAAAATATTGTACATTTCTGTATACCTCCGATTATTTTTTATAAACACACAAGCCGACGCAGAAAAATCCGCGTCGGTTATGCACTTGAATGTTATGATTATGCGTTTTCAGCTTCGAACTTCTTCATGAATTCTACAAGCTTTTCAACGCCTTCGATTGGCATAGCGTTGTAGATGGAAGCTCTCATACCGCCAACGGATCTGTGACCCTTGAGATTTTCAAAACCAGCAGCCTTAGCTTCCTTAACGAACTTAGCGTCGAGTTCTTCGTTGCCTGTTACGAATGGAACGTTCATGAGGGAACGGTCCTTCTTTTCAACAGTACCCTTGAAGAGCTTGGAGCTGTCGAGGAAATCATAAAGGATAGCAGCCTTCTTTTCGTTGTGAGCCTTCATAGCTTCAAGACCGCCCATCTTCTTGATCCACTTGAATACCTTACCGCAGATGTAGATACCGTAGCAAGGAGGTGTATTGTAAAGGCTGTCGTTGTCAGCCTGTGTCTTCCACTTGAGCATTGTAGGTGTGCCAGCGAGAACGTCATCTCTGATGAGGTCTTCACGGATAATAGCAATAACAACACCAGCAGGGCCAACGTTCTTCTGAACACCGCCGTAGATTACGCCGTACTTTGTAACGTCAACAGGTTCGGAAAGGAAGCAGGAAGAAACGTCGGAAACGAGGTCCTTGCCCTTTGTGTTAGGGAGCTCCCAGAACTTTGTGCCGTAGATTGTGTTGTTTTCGCAGATATAAACGTAGTCAGCATCCTCAGGGATATCGAGGTCGGAGCAGTCAGGAATGTAGGAGAAAGTCTTGTCAGCGGAAGAAGCAACTGCAACAGCTTCACCGTACATCTGAGCTTCCTGATAAGCCTTCTTAGCCCACTGACCTGTAACTATGTAAGCAGCCTTCTTGTTCTTCATAAGGTTCATCGGTACAGCAGCAAACTGCTGGGAAGCACCGCCCTGAAGGAAGAGCACCTTATAGTTGTCAGGAATATTCATAAGGTCACGGAGATCCTTTTCCGCATCCTTGATGATTTCGTCGTACACCTTGGAACGGTGAGACATTTCCATTACGGACATACCTGAACCCTTGTAATCGAGCATTTCGTCTGCTGCTTCTCTGAGAACTTCCTCAGGGAGGACAGCCGGGCCTGCGCTGAAATTATAAACTCTGGACATTTTAATGACCTCCAATAAAAAATTTTCATTAAAAGTAAAAATAATACTACATACTAACAATTATAAACCTTTGTGAACAAATTGTCAAGGCACTAAAGCGGTGAACTGCACCGAAAATAAAAAATAATCTGTACAATTATTTTTGAACATAAATGTGCAGATTTAACAAATTATTTCATAATACCTCAGAATTGCCCATTTTACGCTGTTTTTTCTATACCCTGTATACCCCCTTTTTTGGCTCCAAATGCTTGCAATCAACCCAAATTTATGCTATAATAAATAGTATAGTGGAGTAATGTTTTATTTAGAACAAAAGAAGGCAAAGGCTTACAGAAATTGCCTTTGCGAAAGGAGTCTTTTTACTATGAAATCCTTTGACGAGGTCTTTCAGAATGTGCAGGAATACTGCCTTGACAAAATAAAAAAAGGTGAGCTTTCCGACACGGCTTACCGACTTTGGATTAACACCCTTACCCCTGTAAAGCTTGACGAAAATGTGGCTTGCTTTACTGTTCCGTCGGAATTTCAGGCAAACATCATAAAGAAGAATTACACCTCCATAATCAAGGCTGCTCTTGAAAGCGTTCTTGGTTTTGAGGTTGAGATAGATATTTCCGCCATTGAAGAAACTATTGACGATGATGAGGACGACCCAAACAAGCTTAAAAAAGAGCTGGAGGAGTCCTTCACCAACGCTGAATACGGCTACACCTTCGATACATTTATCGTTGGACGTTCAAACGAGTTTGCTTATGCTGCCTGCACCTCTGTTGCAAAGGAACCCGGAAGCACCTATAACCCGCTGTTCATTCACGGTCCGTCGGGGCTTGGCAAGACTCACCTTATGACTGCTATCAGCAACGAAATAAAGCGCCGTAACCCAAAGACAAACATCATTTACGTTACGGGCGAAACCTTTGCCAACGAGCTTATCAATGCTATCCAGCAGAAAAAGGACACAAGCCAGTTCCACCAGAAATACAGAAGCGCTGACGTGCTCCTTATCGACGATGTTCAGTTTATCGCAGGCAAGGAGTCCACTCAGGAGGAATTCTTCCATACCTTCAACGAGCTTCACAAGGTCGGCAAGCAAATCGTACTTACATCTGACCGTCCGCCGAAGGATATCAAGACTCTTGAGGACAGAATCCGTACACGCTTTGAGTGGGGTCTTATTGCTGACATTTCCACTCCTGACTTTGAAACAAGGGTAGCAATTATACGCCGCAAGGCCGAAATGCTGAACCTTATTATTCCAGACGATGTTTCCGAATACATAGCAAACAAGCTCAAGGGTAATATCCGTCAGCTTGAAGGCTGTGTAAAGAAGCTTAAAGCCAGCAAGCACCTTGTGGGCACTCCGCCGTCTATGGCTCAGGCGCAGAATGCAATCCGTGAAATTCTTTCCGATGAACAGCCTGCACCAATCACAATTGAGCGTATACTTAACGAGGTAGGCAACGTGTACGGCGTAAGCGCAGAGGATATCATCTCCAAAAAGAGAAGCGCACAGATTTCCATTGCACGAAAGGTAAGCTGTTACGTTCTTAAAGAAGTAACGGATATGTCCTACAAGTCAATCGGTATGGAGCTTGGAGCAAGAGACCACAGTACAATCATCTACTATTGTGGGGATATCGAAAAGCTTGTAGCAAAGGACTCCCACGCTAAGGAAATGATTGAGGACATTATTAATAATATTCGGAACGCTTGATTTAATTCGGAATGCGTAATTAAAACGAACGCAAGCGTTCGTTTCCGAGTTTTCCTGCGGAAAACATCGGGGTTGCAACAACACTAAAGAAAATAATGGGTTTCCAAAGGGGACTGTGTCCCCTTTGGCAGGGTTCTTAGGGACGGGGTCCCTGAGTCGCTCTCCGCAGAGAGCGAAACACCCCAACTTGCGTCCTCAGACGCGCCTGAAAAGCGCTCTGGAGAGTGAATTTTGAGGCGGTAAGCCTCAAAAGAGAGAGGCTCTGCAAGAGAGAGCCTCTCTAACAACGGCGTAAGCCGTTGCCAAGTAGCGATATATTTCTCCCCTATGTTGAAAACCACCTCCGACACAAAAAATTCACACATAAAATACTGTAAAGAAAAAATTACAATCAGTTGTAAATTAAAGTTTTCAACAGGGTGTGGAAAAGAGTGTGGAAAAATAAATCTGACGGTTTTATGCCGTGTAACTCCGTTACATTACAAATTGTATAAACCACTTTTCAACATTTTGTGATGTTCCAATAAAAGGAACAGGTTTTCCACCAATTTTTCAAGATTTTTTCCACTTTCCACTAACAGCTTCCACCTGTTTTCAACAGCTCCGAAAATCTTTCCACTTTTCAACTTTTCATCAACATTCGGGCTGTGAAAATTCAAAGCTTGTCCCCGAAAGGATTTGAAGGCTGTTTCAACAGTTTGGACACCCCCTACTGCTCCTACTGTTTAATTATTATCATATTATATTGATTTTCTTTTTCTCACAGAGAAAAATTTTTCACGATACCAAATTTTCAACACATAAAATTTTCAGATTTCAAAAGGAAGGATTTTGCAATATGAAATTCAGCTGTAAACAATCGGAAATTAACGAAGCTCTTGCAAATGTAACAAGAGCTGTCCCACAGAAATCTCCTATCCCTGCGCTGGAGGGCGTAAAACTGTACCTGAACAGAAATACCCTTGAACTGACAGGCTACGATTTGGAGCTTGGTATTCAGACAAAGATTGATGTTGTCTCCGATGATATCGGCGAGTGTATCCTCAACAGCAAGCTTTTCGGTGAAATCATAAGAAAGATGCCGTCCGAAACCATCGAAATCGAAATTGACGATGGTCTGACTACTACAATCAGAGGCTTTAATGCTGAATACAAAATTCTTGCTATGCCTGCTGATGAGTATCCGTCTATCCCTGACTACGATACAGGCGATAACTTTACTATTCCTCAGCCTATGCTGAAAAATATGATTAACCAGACTATTTTTGCTGTTGCAGTTGTTGACAACAAGCCTATCCTTATGGGTGAGCTGTTCGATATCCTCGACTACAACTTCAACCTCGTTGCAATCGACGGATACAGACTTGCTGTAAGAAGCGAAAAAATCGAGTCGGACAACCACTACCACTTCGTTGTAAAAGCTAAGGCTCTTTCCGAGGTTTCAAAGCTCCTCAAGGACGATGATAAGGAAACCGTTACAATGCACGTTTCAAAGAAGCATATCACCTTTGAAATCGGCAAGTATATGCTGTTCTCACGTCTTCTCGAGGGCGACTTCCACAACTACAAGGGCTCTATCCCTGCTAACCATAACAGCGAGGTTATCCTCAATACAAGAGAGTTTATTTCAGCGCTTGAAAGATGTATGCTCCTTATCAACGAAAAGGCTAAGGCTCCCGTAAAGTGCGTGTTCCGTGACGGAAAGGTAAAGATTTCCTGCTCAACAGCGCTTGGTAAGCTGGTTGATGAAATGGACGCAGATACAGCAGGTCCATCTGTAGAAATCGGATTTAACTGCCGATATCTGCTGGACGCACTGAAGGCTACCGAGTCCGATAAGGTAAAACTCCAGCTCAACGGCGGATTGTCACCAATGAAGATAGTGCCATTGCAGGGCAATGCTTATACATTCCTTGTTCTTCCTATGCGCTTAAAAAATGAAAGCTAAAGCTTTCATTTACGGGTTTTGCTCCGCAAAACGCCGTAGCTTATGAAACACTAAAAATGTTGCAGTAACCCAAATAATGGGTTTAAAAAAATCATTTTGAATTAAGGATTTATTATGGATAACAAAGTTAAAATTACTACCGAATTTATCAAGCTTGACCAGCTTCTGAAATTTGCGGGTGCTGTTGCTATCGGCTCGGAAGCAAAGGAAATTATCCTCGACGGTCAGGTTAAAGTCAACGGTGAAGTCTGCACCATGCGCGGGAAAAAAATCCGCAGCGGTGATATTGTAACTGTTGACGGACAGGATATAATTATTGAATAATTACAAATAGTATAATAAAAGGAGCTTCCCAAGTGGTAATTAACCGCATAAATGTCGACGGATACAAAAATCTCGAAAATATTTCGCTTGACCTCGACCCAAAAATGAATATTATCTGCGGCGAAAATGCTCAGGGAAAAACCAATCTCATTGAAGCAATCTGGCTTTGCAGCGGATGCCGTTCCTTCCGTGGTACCCGTGACAAGGACTTCATCGGGTTTGAAAAGGACTCGGCTGAGGTTGAGATGACCTTTACCGACGCTGTTCGTCAGCAGGAAATCCGTTTCGCTGTAAACAAAAACTCAATCAAGGATAAGCTTGTCACTCTTAACGGAGTAAAGCTGCCGCTTCTGTCGAGGCTTTTCGGCAGCTTTAAATGCGTGGTTTTTACTCCCGAGGATTTGAACCTTATCAAGGGTGCTCCCGAGGTGAGAAGAACCTTTGTTGATATGTCGATTTCACAGGTTAAGCACTCATACGTCAATGCGCTGAACAAGTACAATCAGGCTCTTAACCAGCGAAATGCGCTGCTGAAGTCCCTTTCGTCAGGGGTAGGTGACGCAAGCTCGCTGGATATTTGGGACGCTCAGCTTGCTAAGGCAGGTGCTTATATATCTGTATTAAGATATACTTATAGTAGAATTTTGAATAAATATACCTCTCAGTTGTACGCAAAAATAACCGAACGCAGGGAAATACTGGATTTATTCTACCGTTCAACCGTTTTTGGCAAGACCCTTGCAGGACGTACCGACTATGACGGCGAGCTGGCGTGGGAGTATGAACAGAAGCTTAAAGCTTCTTTGAGCAACGACCTCCGTGCAGGCTTTACAACAATCGGTATTCATCGTGACGATTTGGAGTCCTATGTGAACGGAATGGACGTGCGCTATTTCGGCAGTCAGGGTCAGTCCCGTTCGGTAGCCCTTTCAATGAAGCTTGCTCACGCAAGAGTCTTAAAAGCTGAGCAGGGCGAATACCCCGTAATTCTGCTGGACGATGTGCTGTCAGAGCTTGACCCGAAAAGACAGCAGTTCGTGCTGAACAATATAGATGGTATGCAGGTTATCATAACCTGCTGTGACAGCCGCTCTGTGACAGATATGAAAGAGGGCAGGGTGTTCACAATGAAAAACGGAAAAGCAGGTGAGTGAGTGTATATCCATCTCGGTGAGGAAACAACCGTAAGAGGCAGCGACGTTATCGGAATATTCGATATCGAAAATACCTCAATCAGTAAGCATACAAAAGAATTTTTCACGAAAGCGGAGAAAAATAAATGGGTTGAGTACGTCAATTTCGAAATGCCGAAAAGCTTTGTGGTGTGCGAGAGTGACGGTGAGGATACAGTTTATATCTCCCCTATTTCAGCGGCAACACTGCGAAAAAGAATTCGGAATTCGGAATGCGTAATAATTAATTCGGAATGCGGAATGCGTAATTCGGAATTATAATGGAATTAGCAGAGTTTCCAATCTTTTAAAATATATAAAACTAAAAATTAATTCCGAATTCCTAATTCCGAATTCCGAATTAATCATGGAGGTAAGGTAATGTCAGAAAACCTGAACACAGAAAACCTGAATACAGGTCATCAGAACTATGACGAAAGCCAGATTCAGGTCCTTGAAGGACTTGAAGCGGTAAGAACACGTCCCGGTATGTATATCGGTTCAACAGGCCCTAAGGGTCTGCACCACCTCGTTTACGAAATCGTGGACAACGCTATCGACGAAGCTTTGGCAGGCTACTGCTCACAGATTACAGTCGATATTTTGGAAGGCGACGTAATCCGTGTATCCGATAACGGACGTGGTATCCCTACAGGTATCCACCCAACCGAAAAAATTTCAGCTGCAACGGTTGTTTATACAATTCTCCACGCCGGCGGTAAGTTCGGCGGCGGCGGTTATAAGGTTGCAGGCGGTCTCCACGGTGTTGGTGCTTCCGTTGTAAATGCCCTTTCCGAGTGGCTGGAGCTGACTGTAAAGGACGGCAAGAATATCCACTTCCAGCGTTTCCATAACGGCGGTCACTATGATGAGCAGATGAAGATTATCGGCGAAACAACTGAAACAGGTACAACCGTTATGTTCAAGGCTGACCCGACAATTTTCGAGGAAACAACTGTATATGAGTATGACGTGCTCCTGCGCAGACTCCGTGAACAGGCTTTCCTTAACGCAGGCGTAAAAATCGTGTTCTCCGACCTGAGAAACAAGGACGAAATCCTGTCCGAAACCCTCCACTATGAAGGCGGTATCAGACAGTTTGTTGAGCACATCCATAAAACAAGAGATTTACAGCCTCTTTCCGAGGAGGTTATCTATGTAAGCGGCGTGCAGGGCGACTCTACAGCTGAAATTGCCCTTATGTACAACGATAGCTACAACGAGTTAATCCTCTCGTTTGCAAATAATATCCACACAACCGACGGCGGTACTCACGAAACAGGCTTCAAGAATGCCCTTACAAAGGTTATCAATGAGTACGGCAAGAAGTTCAACCTCTTGAAGGACGGCGAAAAGCTTCTGGGCGATGACGTCCGTGAGGGTCTTACTGCTATCGTTTCCGTCAAGCTTACCGACTGTGAGTTTGAGGGTCAGACAAAGGGACGTCTCGGCAACCCTGAGGTGCGTCCGTTTGTAGAAAATATGGTAATGGAAAAGCTGATGTGCTACCTTGAAGAAAATCCTGCCGTGGCAAGAGAAATCTTCGATAAGTCACAGGCTGCTCAGCGTGCAAGAGAAGCCGCAAAGCGTGCAAGAGATACAGCAAGACGTAAATCAGCTATGGAGTCTGCATCACTTCCGGGTAAGCTTGCAGACTGCTCCGAAAGAGATATCGAGCGTACAGAAATCTATATCGTCGAGGGTGACTCTGCGGGCGGTTCTGCTAAGCAGGGACGTGACAGACGTTATCAGGCTATCCTCCCTCTTTGGGGTAAGATGCTGAACGTTGAAAAAGCACGTATCGACAAGGTTTACGGCAACGAAAAGCTTATGCCTGTCGTAACTGCTCTCGGCACATCAATAGGCGAGGACTTCGACATCACAAAGCTTCGTTACGGCAAGGTTATCATTATGGCCGATGCCGACGTGGACGGTTCACATATCAGAACTCTGCTTCTCACATTCTTCTTCCGTTTTATGCGTCCGCTGATTTCAAACGGCAACGTTTATATTGCCCAGCCTCCTCTCTACAAGGTAAGCCGAGGAAAGAGCGAGAAGAACGTGCGTTACGCATTCTCCGATGAAGAGCGTGACAAGTATATTACCGAATTGAAGGACAACAACGAGAACGTGAAAATTGACGTTCAGCGTTATAAGGGTCTTGGTGAAATGGACCCTGAACAGCTTTGGGAAACAACTATGGACCCCGAAAGAAGAACAATGCTCCGTGTTACAATGGAGGACGCCGTAAAGGCAGACGAAATCTTCACAATCCTTATGGGTGACAAGGTTATGCCAAGACGTGAATTCATCGAGAAGAACGCTAAGTACGTCGGCGAATTGGATATCTAAAAAGAGTAAAAAAATAATGGGTTTCCAAAGGGTGTGCGCACCCTTTGGCAGGGTTCTTAGGGACGGAGTCCCTGAGTCGTCCTCCGCAGAGGACGAAATTCCCCTTGCCTCCAAAAACGGAGCAGGAGGTGAGGAATGCGACAGCATTCCGAGGAGGGGCGAACAAGACCGCCCCTCCTTGTGTGGTTTAAAATAAATGTTATCTCTAAAATGTGCCAGTGGCACATTTTAGACGAAGTAAGCTAAAAACAAAGGAGTACAAAATGGGAATGCTCAAAGAAATGTTCAGCGATGGCGACGAAAACTTTTCTGCACCTGAGGGCGAGTTCCTTGCGAAAGGGAAGTACGAAAGCAACGCTGACCAAATCCTTAAAGGGTATAAGGTTTTCCAGAAAAAATACGTTGTAAAATCACTTATCCCCAAGCTGCTGCTTGCGACGCTTGCAATTGCCTCATCAATAATGATGATAATGTCCGACCCAGGGGCTAAAATGCCGATATTCTGTCTGATGATTGCGGTCTGCGTAACAATTTATTTCATCAGCCAGCCTATCATAAACAGCAAAAATCTCCGCAAGGGACTTGACAGCATCAGCGGCACAGAGTACGAAGCTGAGTTCTACACCGACAAAATCAAAATCTCAACCGTGAACTTCCAAAGCGATATTGTTGAGGTTGAAAAGGTCGATGAAGCAGCCGAAACTGCAAAGGAACAGCAGACCGAACAGAAAGAACAGACAGAAGCTGATATTGCAATTTACGGAGAGAAATCAGCGGAGGAAATTCCTGCTACGATTATCCATCTTGACCAGCCAATAGTTGACTTACTGGATAAAGATGATATGTTTATACTTGTAGTAAATAAATCCTACGTATTCATTATCCCGAAATCCGCTTTCACAGAGGATGAAGTGCAGAAAATCCGTGAAAAGCTGTCCGTGATAATGGGCATACGTTATAGAGTGTAATGTAAAAATTTTTAAAAGTTTTATCCGTAAGGATAAAACTTGGAGCTGAACGCTTGCGTTCAGTTTTGTTCCACATAGAACAAAAAAATTCCGCATTCCGAATTCCTAATTCCGCATTCAAATAAAGGGAGTTGTTAAGTTTGTATAACGACGAAAACACAAAAATAATAAGCGTCGATATCGAAAATGAGATGAAGAAATCCTTCCTCGAATATTCGATGTCGGTAATTGTTTCAAGAGCCTTGCCTGACGTCCGTGACGGTCTGAAGCCTGTTCACAGACGTATCATCTACACAATGAACGATGCAGGCAACACAGCTGACAAGCCTTACCGAAAGTGTGCGTACACTGTCGGTGAAGTACTCGGTAAGTACCACCCGCACGGCGACTCATCTGTTTATGATGCAATGGTACGTCTTGCGCAGAACTTCTCGCTGCGTTATCCTCTTGTAGACGGTCACGGTAACTTCGGTTCTATGGACGGTGACCCGCCTGCTGCTTACCGTTACACAGAGGCAAGAATGGCGAAAATTTCTGCCGAAATGCTTGCTGACATAAACAAGGACACTATTCCTTATACCTCCAACTATGACGATACACTGAAAGAGCCTGAGGTTCTCCCGTCCCGTTTCCCTAATATTCTGGTAAACGGCTCTGTGGGTATCGCTGTTGGTATGGCTACAAATATCCCTCCTCATAACCTCAATGAGGTTGCAGGTGCAATCAATGCTATGATTGCCAACGAGGATATCACCAACGAGGAGCTTATGGAGCACGTCAAAGGCCCTGACTTCCCGACAGGCGGTATCATTATGGGCAGGGCAGGTATCCGTGCCGCTTATGCAACAGGTAAGGGCAAGCTGACTCTCCGTGCAAGAACTTCCATCGAGGAAATCAAGGGCAGAACCTGCATTATCGTTACCGAAATTCCTTATATGGTCAACAAGGCACGTCTCGTTGAAAGCATTGCACAGCTTGCAAAGGAAAAGCGTGTTGACGGTATCCACTTTATCCGTGACGAGTCCGATAAGGAGCACGCTGTTCGTATCGTTATCGAGCTTAAAAAGGACGCTATCCCTCAGATTGTCCTCAACAAGCTTTTCACCTACACACAATTGCAGGATACTGTCGGCGTAAACCTCCTCGCACTTGTAAGAGGCGAGCCGAAGGTGCTTTCACTCCGTCAGATTATCCGTGAGTACATCGACTTTCAGGTTGACGTTATCCGCCGCCGTACCGAGTACGATTTGAAAAAGGCGAGAGAGCGTGCACACATTTTGGAAGGCTTGATGGTTGCGGTTGACAATATTGACGAGGTAGTAAAAATCTGCCGCAGCAGCCGTGATGCGGCTGAAATCAAGGCTCGACTCATTGAGCGTTTCGGTATTTCCGAAATTCAAGCAGATGCAATTGCTCAGATGCGACTTGTTCAGCTGTCAGGTCTGGAAAGAATGAAGCTTGAGGAAGAACTTGCTTCCCTCCACGCTAAGATTGAGGAGTTCGTTGCAATTCTCGCAAGCAAGGAAAAGATGATGGCTATCGTTTCCGAAGAGCTTGAAGTAATCAGAAAGAAGTACGGTGACGAAAGAAGAACTTCCATCGAAACAATTTCGGGTGAGGTTGATATCGAAGACCTTATTCCTGAGGAGAATTGTGTTGTAACTTATACAAACATCGGCTACATCAAGCGTCAGCCTGTAAGTATGTACAAGACTCAGAACAGAGGCGGTAAGGGTGTTTCCGGTATGAAGCAGCGTGAGGAAGATTTCGTTGAGGAAATGTTCATCAGCTCAACCCACGATAACGTGCTGTTCATCACCAACAAGGGCATTATGTACAAGCTGAAATGCTACGAAATCCCTGAGGGTTCAAAGCAGTCGAGAGGTCTCAACATTGTAAATATCCTGCCGCTTACAGAGGGCGAAAAGGTTGCCGCAATGATTAAAACCGAGGACTTCGACGAGGGCAAGTTCCTCATTATGGTTACTAAGAACGGCAAAATCAAGCGTACTCCGCTGAGTGCATACAAGAACGTCCGCAAGAACGGTCTTATCGCAATCGGTCTCGACGAGGGCGACGAAATCGCAGGTGTACGTCTTACCGACGGAAACGCACAGGTTATCGTTGCAACAAGAATGGGTTACGCAATCCGTGTCGAGGAGCAGAAAATCCGTGCAATGTCACGTTCTGCACACGGCGTAAGAATTATGAAGCTCCGTGAGGAGGACTACATCGTTTCTATGGCACGTGTACGTGAGGGTGCAACAGTTCTCACCGTAACCGATAAGGGTAACGGACGCAGAGTTGACCTTGACTCCTACCGTATCCAGAACCGTGGTGGTAAGGGTATGCTGAACTATAAGGTTTCCGAGGAGAAAGGTTACGTCTGCGGCATCAAGGTTGTCGACGAGGAAGATGACATCATTATGATTTCCAATGACGGTATCATAATCCGTATCCGTGCGGAAGATATCCGTGTTATGGGACGTTACGCAACAGGCGTGCGCCTTATGAGAGTTCAGGACGATGTAAGAGTTGTTTCCTTCACAAGAGCCGAGCGTGATGAGGAAGCCGAAACCGAAAAGGTTGAGGAGCCTTCCGCTGAGGAGCTTGAAGCAGATATGAAGGCTGCTGCCGAAGCAGAGGCAACCGAAGTAGTTGTCGAGGAAGAAGTCCCCGATGATGACGAAGAATAAAAGCGCTGAACTGTAGAATTATCAGCGTAAAAAAGGGTATCGAGTTTGTGACTCGGTACCCTTGATTTGTTTATTACGGATTGGCAAAGAGGTCTGGGGAAGAACCTTTCCTCAGAAAGGTTTTCCCCAGTAGGTTTCTGAAATACTTTCATTGAATTAAATTTCTCACATCAGCTCAAAAAAATGGTTGAAAAAGATTACTCCTATTCCGTCTGCAGTTTTGCAGAAGGAAAATACAGTCATTGGCTCGGAGTGAATAATGTTGTAGGTGTTGACGTAAACAGTAATAAACCCCACGGTAAATGCTGTCATAAGCAATGCTGCTGTCAGCGAGTACAGAATAAGACGTCGGTTCTTTTCCTGAGGTGAAAGGCTGATTTTGAATGAAAACATACAATTCTCCTATACAATAAGTTTAGTTTATGTAGAAATCAACCTTTAGTAAAACAATTTACCAACGATTTTCCAATCAGCTCGCCGCTGTAAAGCGCTTGGTCAATGCTGTTTGCGTGTCCGCCAACCTCAATGAGAATTGAACCAGTAGTCAAATCCTGATTATATTTTCGGTAGTCGAAAAGAATGGGACGCGTCAAACCCTCCCAGTCGCTTTCAAGCTGACTTTGGAGCAGAGCTGCAAAACGGAAATTCTTCATATAATTCGGCATATCCATCGTCCCGTCATCACAGCCGCTGATAATCATAACCTGAGCAGCATTTTTCCCGTCAATTTCAGCCACGGGAGCAATCCTCTCTCCATTGTCACGCTCAATTGCGTCACGGTGCACGTCCAGCACAATTTTTATTGACGGATACTCCTCAAGATATTTCTGCACCGTTTCTCTGCTTCGGTCATAGCTTCCATTGTAGGAGGGGTAATCGTGCAAAGTTGTGTCGTGGAGCACGGCTATCCCTGCCGCTTCAAGCTCCTCAGCAATTTCATTTCCCACAGCAATCATATTTTTCGTGGGGTCAGTGGTGCGTGAGTTGAACGAGCTGTCATAAAAATCACGCTCGTAAGGCTCATAACTTTCGGTAGCGTGGGTGTGCATAATCAAAATCTGCGGCTCGCCGTTTCTTTCAATTTCAAAGTCGGGTGCAAGTGCACTTTCTTCAAGCAGGTAATCGTTGTTGACGGAGGTTATGTTGCGCACCTGACCGCTGCCGAGATTTATGTAGCTGTCACCCTCGAAAAATCCGTAGCTTACCGCCGTTATAGCTCCGTCATTGCTTTCAAGGCTTTCAGGGTAGGGCTTTGCACCTGCATCATAGCCCTCATCATTAACAATCAGCTCCTCGTTTGTGCTGTTTGGCACTCTCGGCTCACCGTAGGAAAGCATTTTGCTGTCATCAATAGTAAACAGCGCAGAAACAGGCTTGTCCGCAGTTTCTTCTTCGGCAGAAGCGTCAGCAGCTTTTGTTTCGGGTGCAGATAACGGAGAAAAATCCGACGCTGAAATCCCCGCAGAAAGCCTTGCAGAAAGGTCAGCCGCAAGATAAACAGCCTCAGCCGCCGAGGGCATAACAGCAGAAACAGCTGCACCCATCAGCGGAAGCATAAGAATGAACATTCCTGCTGCACAAACCGTCGCAGCATTTTTTTTCCGTCCTCTCATAAAAAATCCCCTTTCGGAAAGATATGTATGCTGTAATAGTCTATGTAGTACAGGTCGGAAATATTCATATAAATTATAATTTAGTAGCGCACAATTTGTTGCAGTGTTAGCGAAGCGACCACGGATTTCCAAAGGGAACATGTTCCCTTTGGCAGGGTTCTTAGGGACGGAGTCCCTGAGTCGCCGCTTGCAAGCGGCGAAACTCCCCTTGCCCTCCAAAACGGAGAAAGGGGTGAGAAATGCGACAGCATTTCGAGGGGAGGCGACCACGAACGCCTCCCCTTGTCGCAGTTACACAACAAGGTTATCTCTAAAACGTTCCAGTGGAACGTTTTAGACGTGACTTTACTTTAACCACTATAAAAGAGCAACAACTTCGTGCGCTGTAAACAGTAGCTTCGCTACTGTTAGGAAATTTCTCTCTTGCAGAAATTTCCTCTTTTGAAGCTGTCGCTTCAAAATTCACCTTTTAGAAGCGCTTGAAGCACGCCTGCGGGCGAAGCAGGAATTTCGCCCGTTGCGTAGACCATTCGAAGAATGGTTTTGGCGATATTAG
>JAZSHA010000242.1:0-9134 GCA_045533025.1 Oscillospiraceae bacterium | reverse complement strand
CATTTCGTCAACTTCCTTAGCAGTACGCTGGTCGCACCAGATAATTGACTTGCGGATAACCTCGCCCTTTTCGTCAAGCATTACAAGACCGTGCATCTGTCCCGAAAGACCGATACCAACGCTATCCTTGTTGCTTACGCCGCTCTTTGTGATAACTGTCTTGATTGTGGATATAGCCGCATTGTACCAGTCAGCAGGGTCCTGTTCAGCGTAGCCGTTCTGTGCCTGATACATAGGATATTCAACTGTTGCGGAGGCAATAACCTTGCCGAGTTCGTCGAACAGAACGGTCTTTGTGCCGCTTGTTCCGACGTCGATACCAATTACATAACGCATAATAATCGCTCCTTTAAATGAATTAGGAATTCGGAATGCGTAATTCGGAATTAAAACAGCATATCTTTACGCATTTCAAATTTCTGTATAAATGTATGGGCGGCAAAATGCCGCCCTTTGAAATTAAAGATTAAACATAATGTTGTTGAGGATAGATTCGAGCATTTCCTGTCTACCGGAAGAAAGGCTGTCAACAACCTCGCCCTTTTCGAGAGCGTACTTTTCAAGGTCAGCCATTGTTGCCTTGCCGCTGATGATGTCAGCACCGATACCTGTTGTCCAGGAAGCATAGCGGTCAGCAACGAACTTGTCAATTCTGCCGTCGTCAATCATCTTCTGTGCAATCTTGAGACCGAGTGCGAATGTATCCATACCAGCAATGTAGCTGTGGAAGATGTCCTCAGGTGTGTAAGAACCACGGCGAGCCTTGGAGTCGAAGTTAAGACCGCCGTTTGTGAAGCCGCCTGCCTTGAGAACTTCGTACATACAGAGTGCAGCATCATAAACGTTTGTTGGGAACTGGTCTGTATCCCATCCGAGGAGTGTATCACCCTGATTAGCGTCGATAGAACCGAATGCGCCGTTTTCTCTTGCAACACGGAGCTCGTGCTGGAAGGTGTGCTGAGCAAGTGTAGCGTGGTTAGCTTCGATGTTCATCTTGAAATCATTTTCAAGTCCGTACTTACGGAGGAAGCCAAGAACTGTTGCTGTATCGAAGTCATACTGGTGCTTTGTTGGTTCCTTTGGCTTTGGTTCGATGTAGAAGTCGCCTGTGTAGCCAAGGGAACGAGCGTGTTCAACTGTCATCTTCATAAGACGAGCCATGTTGTCAAGCTCAAGCCCCATATTTGTGTTAAGGAGAGTTTCGTAACCTTCACGTCCGCCCCAGAAAACGTAGCCCTGACCGCCGAGCTTGATTGTAGCTTCAACAGCCTTCTTAATCTGTGCAGCAGCGAAAGCGAAAACGTCAGCGGAAGGAGATGTGCCTGCGCCGTGCATATAACGTGGGTGGTCGAAGCACTTAGCTGTACCCCAGAGAAGCTTCTTGCTTGGGTCAGCCTTCATCTTTTCAGCAACGTAATCAACGATTTCGTCGAACTTTTCGTTTGTTTCAGCAAGTGAGCCGTACTCAGGGGAGAGGTCACGGTCGTGCCAGCAGAAATAGTCAATGGAAAGCTTATCCATAATTTCAAAAGCAGCGTCAACCTTAGCCTTAGCCTTTGCAACAGGGTCTGTTTCACCCCAGCTCTTATCAGTTGTACCGCAGCCGAACATATCTGTACCGTCGCCGCCCATTGTGTGCCACCAGGAAAGTGCGAACTTGAGCTGTTCACGCATTGTCTTGCCGCCAACTACTTCATCAGGGTTGTAGTATTTGAATGCAAGAGGGTTAGTGCTGTCCTTGCCCTCGAAAGGGATTTTACCGATTTCCTTGAAAAATTCGCTCATGTGAGTTTCCTCCTTGATATGTATAATCCAATTTTAACCATTCTAAATACGGTTTCCCGCATATTTATATTTTACATTGTAATCGTTTTACTGTCAAGAGGTTTTTGTAAAAAATATATAACAAAATAAGAATTTTTCGACACAAGTGTTACTGTTTCCCAACGAATAAAAGCTATTTGCAAAAGTGAGAATAGTATGGTATAATGATTGTAGTTTGCGTAAAGGGGTGAGTGAATGTCTGTTGCAACCGAAGAAAGAGCTGTTCAAGCTGCTACTGCACCTGATATGGAAATCGGGCGAAAAAATCGTGCTGAATTTCTTGACCTGCTGAGAGGCTTTGCGATAATATATGTTATGGTGTATCATTTGCTGTACGATTTGATTTTCTTCGGCAGAATGGATATCCCCTTCTTTTTTACGGATTGGTGGGAAGCTGTGCATCAGCTGTTTCTGATTATTCTTTTCGGCATATCAGGCGTGTGCGCAGGATTTTCCAAAAACGTGCTGAAACGCGGCGCAACGCTGTTTCTTATGGGTGAGGCGCTGACTATTGCAACGTCGCTACTTATGCCCGACAACGTTATAGTTTTCGGTGTGCTTTCCTGCTTTGGTGCAATTATGCTTATTTACGGAGTCATTTCTCCGCTGCTGAAAAAACTGCCCAACATTGCGGTTTTTGTAGTGTTCACGCTACTGACTATGGTGTTCTTTGATTTTCCGAGGAACGAAAGCATTCACCTGCTTTTCCGTGAAATACCGCTGAATCTGCCTGAAAACGCAAGCTACCTCTACCCTATCGGAATAACCTCGGCAGGATTTCGTTCAGCTGACTATTTTCCGCTGATACCTTACGGATTTATCTTTCTTGCAGGAACAGCCTTTTCCGACTGCGTAAAGGGCGGAAATCTCCCGAAATTCATTTACAAGGCAAAGCTTCCCGTTGTAAATTTTCTTGGCAGACATTCGCTGTGGGCGTACATAATCCACCAGCCCGTGTTCATGCTTATTACATATCTTATTTTCTGAGCGAAAGGATTTCCCAATATGGAAAATTTAACTAATATTAACGTTATCAAAGATATTTTCGAGCGCCACGGCTTTTCTTTCAGCAAAACGCTGGGGCAGAACTTTCTTATCAATCCTTCAATATGTCCGAAAATTGCTGAAATGGGTAACGCAGCAGAGGGTTGGGGCGTGCTGGAAATCGGTACGGGTGTGGGAGTGCTTACCCACGAGCTTGCCAAACGTGCCGACAAGGTTGTTGCTGTTGAAATTGACGAGCGTCTTATCCCTATTTTAAAGGAAACTCTTGCGGAGCACGAAAACGTTACTGTTATCAACGAGGACGTTATGAAGGCTGACCTTGCGGCAATAATCGAGGAGCATTTCAAGGACTTGAAGGTTGCGGTGTGTGCAAATCTGCCATACTATATCACATCACCGATTATTATGATGCTGCTTGAAAGCCGTCTGCCAATTGAGTCAATTACGGTTATGGTACAGAAAGAAGCAGGAAAGCGGCTTTGTGCCGAAATGGGCAGCCGTGATACGGGTGCTGTAACGGCGGCAGTAAGATACTACGCTGAGCCTAAGCTGCTGTTCAATGTTTCAAGGGGCAGCTTTATGCCTGCGCCGAATGTCGACTCCTGCGTGATAAGGCTGGACGTGAACAAGAAACCTGCTGTTGAAGTAAGCGATGAAGCATTTTACTTCAAGGTTGTGAGAGGTGCATTTTCACAGCGCAGAAAAAATCTTTGCAACAGCCTTTCCTCTGCAATGGGAATAGCCAAAGGCACAGTTACGGAAGCTGTCAAGGCGGCAGGCGTATCAGAAAACGCACGTCCTGAGCAGTTACAGCTGGCGAATTTCGCAGCTATTGCCGATGAACTAAAAAAAAATGTGTGAATTGCAATTTATAGTCACATTGCACAAAAACAGCCTGTTGAATTTTCGCAAAATTCAAAAAAATATATGAAACACTTGTATTTATTCCGATTATCGGTTATAATATGATTGTATTCGGAATATATTTTATCTGAAACGAAGTTTTAAGAAAAGGAGTGTTATAAATGAACGGTGACCAGACTATGATGTTCTCAGTTGCTGACGACAAGGAAACCAATATCAGAAAAAATCTTACTATTGTTTATGACGCTCTGCGTGAAAAGGGCTACAATCCTATTAATCAGATTGTAGGATATATCCTTTCGGAGGACCCGACCTACATAACCACATACAACAATGCAAGAAGCTTAATCCGTCATATTGACCGTGATGAGCTTTTGCAGGTGCTTGTGAAATCTTATCTTGGCGAATAAGAATAATGATTGTGCGTTATGGATTTTTCTGTAACGCATTTTTTATTTTTCTATCCAAATTGAGATGAAATTGTAACCATTGTGTAGTTTTATTTCGGGAAGATTTGTGCTATTATATACTTGTGATAAAAAATAAGCCTCGGCAAAAAATAAAATTGTCCCCTCGGAAATTTTATTTGGAGGTCGCTTATGGTAAAAATTTTTATCACAGCAATTCTGACAGCTGCAATGATGTCTTTTACGGCTTCGGCGCAGGAGCTTGACAGAACTTCCCACGGTTACGGTCAGGGTACGGAGGTTGACGAAAACAACCGTCCGACAGGTGCGGATATGTTCAATGACGATTTCGGACAATATGGCTGTTATGCTATGCTGGAGGACAACGGCGAGATTTATCTCACCTTTGACCAGGGCTACGAAAACGGCTACACTGAACCTATTCTTGACACGCTGAAGGAGAAAAACGTCAAGGCGGTTTTCTTTCTGACAGGTGACTATGCAGAGCGAAATGAAAAACTTGTAAAGCGTATGCTTGACGAAGGACATATCATCGGCAACCACGGCATGAAGCACGCTTCCCTGCCGACACTTACCGATGAACAGGTGCGGACGGAAATTATGTCGCTGCACGATTTCGTCAAGGAAAAATACAGCTACGAAATGACTTTATTCAGACCCCCTTGCGGGGAATATTCGGAACAGTCGATGGCGGTTTGCAACGAGCTGGGATACAAAACCCTGCTCTGGAGCTTCGCTTATCCCGACTGGGACGTAAATAACCAACCAGACCCGTCAGCTGCTTTTGATAAGGTTACAAAGGCTGCTCACGGCGGAGGAATTTTCCTGCTGCACAGCGTTTCCTCAACCAATGCGGAAATTCTCGGCAGAGTTATCGACAACCTCAGGGAACAGGGCTACACCCTGACGACACCAAAGCTTTAATTTGCTATTCAAGGGATTTTTCCCTTTGAAGTTCTGATTTGCTGATGCAGACGGCAAATTTCTGAACTCCTTGTTTTTTCTTTATTTAGGCGGAACAGCACTAACTGTTCCGCCACTTTCTTTTTGTTGCAAATTATTCTGCAATGTGGTAAAATATAGGCATAACAGAACGGAGGGGCGCTATGAAAAAGACTTTTGTTTTAATGTGTCTGTGCACGATGCTGTTGTGCGGCTGTAACAGTGAGTCACAGGCTATGGAGGTCGAAACCTTTGTAATGGAGGATACCTACACAATCGGCACAACAGGAGCTGGATTGAAGGAGATTGAAGAAACCTTTGTTAAAGAAGAAACAACGGTTGAATCAACAACTGAAGTGGTTACTGAAACAAATGAAGTAACAAACGAAAATGAACGTATAGCAGGCTTTTATGTCAATGTTGACAGCCCCTATGAACAATGGCATTTTTATGAGGACGGAAGAGCGCATATCGCGGGACAGGAGCTTACCTATGAAACAAAAATAATCGAGAATTATTTCTTTGTAATTTTAAGTGACGGAAGAAAATTCAATACTGTATTTTATTATGACGGAAGACTTTCTTTAAAAGATGCTGATGGTATTATAACGCTTTACGAGGAAGGCAGCGACGAGGTTCTGGGTGCTCGTGAAAAGCTCAGAATTTACAGGGAGAATGAAGACCTGTTCGAGAAATTCCCCGATGAAAGCGGCTGGATTGAGGAATGCTATTACGGAGATATTCCTGACCTTGCTGACGCTGAATATATAGAAAAATCCCTTGCGGAGGGTACATTTTATGTCAGCACCCCCGAGGAGCTTGCAAGCTTCAATTACTATGTAAATACAGCTTCGTATAACACTTATCACTATATGCAGCTTCAGAATGATATCGACCTTGCAGGATACAACTGGGTACCTATGGGCTGGAGCGGCGGAAATTCCTTTTGCAGCATTGTAAACGGCAATAGTTTTTCAATAAAAAATATGACAATTAACTGTGATGATGGCTCTGTAGGCTTTATTGGCTGGGAAACAGGCTGTAATGTGCAAAATCTAAAAATTGAAAACGCCAGCGTAAACGGACGTACAGAGGTTGGAATTCTCACAGGTCAGGCTATCGGCGGCAACTACATAAACTGCCATGTCAGCGGTGAGGTGAACGGTTACAGAGCAGGCTCAATGATTGGACACAGCGCAAATAATATAATTTCTGACTGCACAGCAGATGTTATTGTCAACGGTGAGCAGTTTGATTTCCTTACATACAATGACAAGGCAAAAAGCGAAATAGTTATCGAAACCCCCGTGGAAATTACCATTGACGATACATTTACAGTAACCCGTCCCGAGGTTGAGGGGTACACAAATCTCGGCTGGATGATTTACAAGGACGGTGTTCAGATGCTCCATCGAAACGCTGAAAACGAGCTGAGCTATCAGTATTTTTTACAAGACCCCGGAGAGTATAAGATTTATCTTACAGCGTTTGTTGAGGGACAATACGTGCCGATAAGCAATATTATCGAATATACAATTTACTAAAAGAAAAATGGTATCGAGTGTAGGCCCGATACCATTTTGTTTATCAAAAATAATTGTTGCGGATTTCCTTTGCAACGTAAGCACCCTGAAGGTTTTGTCCGTTTATCTTAGGGTGAAGACCATCAGCAAGATATCTTCCCTCGCCGCCAATAACCTCAAACTTTTCGCAAATACCGCAGTTATTGTAGCAGTCGATAACCTGTGCACCCATTGCACCTGCAATCTTCTTCATTACAGTTTCCATCTGAATTTCAGTCTTGCGGTTATGCTCAGGATTTGCAGTCTGAAGCGGAGTAAGCACGAACACTCTCGCGTCAGGGAATTCCTCCATAATTCTCTGCAAGCACCAGCGCATTGCGCCTGCTTCACAGAACAGGTCAACATCTTCAAGTGTTTTGCCCTGCAAAGCTGTTTCAGCATTGCCGAAGTGGTTGATGTCATCGTTTGTACCCATTGCAAAAGCAAAGATATCAGGCTTTGGCGCAACACCGTTCTTTATATCTGAAATGTAACGCTGAATATGTACAACAGCGCAGTTGTTTGCACGCTTCTGAAGCTCAACAAGGTCATCTGTAGGCTCCCAACCGTCGCTTATTCCTGCAAAATTCGGGTCATCATAATTCTGAGTTGTAACTGTCTTCCCGTCAGTTGAGGTAAGGATACGCTTGTACCACACCGCACTTCCCACCGCAACATTGTGACGTGAAGCCATTCCAAGGTTATCTGCAACATAGCGTGACCACTGGTCCCAAGCGGTAATGCTGTCGCCGTCAACGCCGAAATTGATTTTTGAAAAGTCCATAGCAATCTCCCTTTACATAAAATAAAACTGAATAAATTATACCACTTTGGAAAAGCTAAATCAATAGTTATTTTGAAATATCAAAGCCTTTTTCGTCTTGAATAAGTTCCAGTCTTTCTGTAACTCTTTTATTGATTCTTATCCGCCACGGCATACCCATAAAGTGCACGAGATAATCAATTTTCTTCCACGAACCCTGAATTTCAGCCTGCACATCACCGTTTTCAAGGTTTCTGCACCAACCCGTCAGACCGAGTCTTTTCGCCATTTCGCTCATTTCCAAACGAAAGCCGACCTTCTGCACACGTCCCGAAAAGGTACAGCGGAAACGTACTGTTTCGCTTTCGGCAAATTCGGGGAGTTTGGCTTTCATAACCTGATTTAAAACGTAGTTGTCACGGATTTTTTTGAGTGTTTTTATCATGGGCATTTTCTTTCCCCCAGTATTTCAGATTATCCTTTATATTATCCCATACAGGAATTGGCTCATAGTCAAGGCTTAAAAGGTACTCGTCCAGCATTTCAAAAAATATCCAAAAAGCCTTTTCCTCATCGGGTTCGGTTTCAAGTATTAAAGTAAACCAACCTTTTGCGGTTTGAGTTTCACCGAGATATTTCACTGCCGCATATTCATGCAAACCATCGGGCAATATGTTGTGTTCTGGCAAATTTGCAGCCCTGACTGCACAATCATAGCCGTGTACCCAATGAACAAATCGTGACAGCTCGGTTTTGCCAAAATATGCCCCAGGACGCCCTTTCAATCGCGACAGCAATTCTCTTTCACAGGGTGAAATGTCTCTTGGTTTCGGTTTTATCATAGAAGTTCCTCCGTTAGGTGCACACATTGATTTTGCAATTTCTATTTTCAAATCTTTCATATTTTCATTTTTTAACCGTTTGATATGGTAATATTATACCACAATTCACCAACAACGTCAATCTGTGATTTTCACGTTGCACAAAATGAAAAAAATTATAAAAAAGTTGCTGAAAAGGTATTGAAAAATAAGAAAGAATGTGTTATGATATTTTCATATTTTTAATTTGAGTAAAGGAGAGTTTACTATGAGTAATGTAAGACCGGACTCAATGGCAAGAATTACTACACCTGAGCTTGCTGAAAAGTTTATCGAAGAACAGATTGCCGAGGTGCGTGCACAGGTTGGCGACAAGAAGGTTCTTCTTGCACTTTCAGGCGGCGTTGACAGCTCCGTTGTTGCTGCGCTTTTAATCAAGGCTATCGGCAAGCAGCTGGTTTGTGTACACGTTAATCACGGACTTATGAGAAAGGGCGAAAGCGAACAGGTTATTGAGGTTTTCCAGAATCAGCTCGACGCTAACCTTATCTACATTGACGCTACAGACCGTTTCCTTGACCTTCTCGCAGGCGTTTCCGAGCCTGAAAAGAAGCGTAAGATTATCGGCGGCGAATTCATCAAGGTGTTTGACGAAGAAGCAGGTAAACTCGAAGGTATCTCTTTCCTTGCTCAAGGTACAATCTACCCCGACATTCTCGAAAGTGACGGTGTAAAGGCTCACCACAACGTTGGTGGACTTCCCGAAGATATGCAGTTTGAACTGGTTGAACCTGTAAAGCTTCTTTACAAGGATGAGGTTCGTGTTGTGGGTAAGGCACTTGGTCTTCCTGCATCTATGGTTGACCGTCAGCCATTCCCTGGTCCGGGTCTTGGCGTAAGATGTCTTGGTGCAATCACACGCGAC
>JAZSHA010000220.1:0-6425 GCA_045533025.1 Oscillospiraceae bacterium | reverse complement strand
CTAATATTGCAGATGCGTACGAGGATTATGGCTTTGTGTACTGCTTCTCAAACAGCCTTGTTGACACGGGTATTGATGAGCCTGAGGAATATACACCTGAGGCAATGAATTATGTTGCTGCTGAAATCGGCAATGACAGAGGTCAGCACGCTCCCGATATTCAGCCTAATGTTATTATGGTTCAGCTGGAGTCCTTCTTTGATGTAAACCTGCTGAATAACAAGAAATTTACGGAAAACCCTGTCCCAAACTTTACCGCACTCAAGGAAAGCTGTCCTACAGGTCTGCTTACCGTTCCTTCAATCGGTGCAGGTACTGCAAATACGGAATTTGAAATTCTTACAGGTATCAGCCTTGACTTCTTCGGTGCAAGTGAATATCCGTTCAAGACCGTACTGAAGGAAATGCCCTGCGAAAGTATGGCTTATAACCTTGCAGATTACGGATACTCAGCGCACGCTATTCACAACAACGACGGCACATTCTATGACAGACACATTGTTTACTCTCAGCTTGGCTTTGATACCTTTACTCCGATTGAATATATGCACGATGTTGAGCTTAACCCTAAAAACTGGGCTGACGACTCGGTACTTGTGTCCTGCATTACTGACGCTCTTGATTACACAGACGACCGTGACTTTGTTTTTGCGGTTTCTGTTCAGCCTCACGGCAGATACCCCAGCGTAATGCCTGAGGGTGCACCGCATAACATTTTCCTTTCCGAATATGAGGAGGAGCTTGACGAGGACGGAGTTACTGCATTTGAATACTATATAAATCAGCTTCACGAAACAGATGCTTTCATCGGTGAGCTTATGGCTGTGCTGGAGAACTTTGATGAGCCTACGGTTCTCGTTCTTTACGGCGACCATCTTCCTAACCTTGATATTACAGATGAAGAGGTTGCAAACGGAAATATTCTTCAGACTGAATATGTTATCTGGAGCAACTACGAAAAGTTTCCTGCTGTAAAAAAAGATTTAGCTGCATATCAGCTTTCTGCTGAGGTTATTGAAACACTTGGCTTCGGCGGCGGATATATAAGCTACTACAATAGAAATTTTGCTGATACAACAGATTACCCTGCAAAAATGCAGGACATTGGCTATGATATGCTTTTCGGTGAGCAGTACACATTTGGTGATTACGCTTCCACTAATATGAAAATTGGAGTAAAGGATGTTGTTGCTACAGATTATATCTACGCAGAAACACCTGAGGGAGATTTTATTACTGTGTACGGCGAAAACTTTACCGAGTTTAGTATTGTAACTCTCAACGGCAAAAGACTTGATACCGAATTTATCGGCAGAAATACAATCCGTACCGAACACAGGCTTGAAGCCGGCGACGAAATATGCGTTATTCAAGCTGAAGATGAGGACGATGAACTGGGCTGTTCAAATATAATTATTGCTGCTTAAATAGAACAATTAAGGGTACTGAGTGAAAACTTGGTACCCTTAATTTTATGTTACAGATTGGTATAAGAATACCTTTTAAATTCAGATATATTCAATTGCTTTAATATGTAAAAATATACATAAAATACATCTATATATTTCCTGATAAAATTTGTTAATACTAACAAAACTCAACAAACCTATTGACAAAGTAGGTAAAACGGGTTATAATGCATATACAGCCTACCAAATAGATAGGTAAATGAAATCAGGTGATAAATATGACATCTATTTTCCAAAGGCTCTTACGGGAAAATTTCTGTTTCGGACGAATGTGGTGCTGTTGATTTTGCACGTACACAAACCACATTTTAATCACGAAAGGAAATGAATATTATGGCAAACTATAAATTTGAAACACTCCAGCTCCACGTCGGACAGGAAACACCCGACCCTGCAACAGATTCCCGTGCAGTACCGATTTATCAGACAACATCATACGTTTTCCATAACTGCGAGCACGCTGCCGCACGCTTTGGTTTAGCCGATGCAGGCAACATCTATGGCAGACTTACAAACTCAACACAGGACGTTCTTGAAAAGCGTATTGCGGCACTTGAGGGCGGTGTTGCAGCTTTGGCACTTGCTTCGGGGGCGGCGGCTATTACCTACACAATTCAGGCTCTCGCACAAAACGGCGGTCACATCGTTGCACAGAAATCCATTTACGGTGGAAGCTACAATCTTCTTGCTCACACTCTCCCAAACTTCGGAATTACAGCAAGCTTTGTGAATATCCACGATTTAGCCGAGGTTGAAGCGGCAATAAAGGACAACACAAGGGCAATCTATATCGAAACCCTCGGCAACCCCAACAGCGACATTCCCGATATTGACGCTCTTACCGAGCTTGCTCATAAGCACGGTTTGCCGCTAGTTGTTGACAACACCTTTGGTACCCCTTATCTTATCCGTCCAATTGAGCACGGTGCAGATATCGTTGTACACTCTGCAACAAAATTTATCGGCGGTCACGGTACAACTCTCGGCGGTATCATTGTTGATTCGGGCAAATTTGACTGGGAAGCAAGCGGAAATTATCCTGCAATTTCAGCGTCTAACCCAAGCTACCACGGTGTATCATTTACAAAAGCTGTGGGTGCAGCGGCATTTGTTACATATATCCGTGCAATTCTTCTTCGTGACACTGGCGCAACAATTTCTCCGTTCAACGCATTTCTCCTTTTGCAAGGTGTGGAAACCTTGTCCCTCCGTCTTGACAGACACGCTGAGAATACAAAGAAGGTTGTTGAGTTTCTGAAAAATCATCCACAGGTTGAAAAGGTTAATCATCCGTCCATTGCAGAACATCCTGACCACGAGTTGTACGAAAAATATTTTCCCAACGGCGGCGGTTCAATCTTCACCTTTGAAATTAAGGGCGGCGTGAAAGAGGCACACAAGTTTATCGACAATCTTAAAATTTTCTCTCTGCTCGCCAATGTTGCCGATGCAAAATCCCTTGTAATTCACCCTGCAACTACAACTCACAGCCAATTGAGTGCGGAGGAGCTTTTAGATCAGGACATCAAGCCTAACACAATCCGTCTTTCAATTGGTACAGAGCATATTGATGATATTATCGCAGACCTTGAAAACGGCTTTGCGGCAGTAAAGGAGTAATTACTATGGCTAAAATATATACATCAGCTGACCAGCTTATTGGCAGAACACCATTACTTGAACTTACACACATTGAAAATAATCTTGGACTTAAAGCGAAAATTCTCGCAAAGCTTGAATACTTCAACCCCGCAGGCTCTGTCAAGGACAGAATTGCAAAGGCTATGATTGATGACGCAGAGGCAAGCGGAAAGCTTACTCCCGACTCTGTAATTATTGAGCCGACTTCGGGCAACACAGGTATCGGACTTGCGGCTGTTGCGGCGGCAAGAGGTTACAGAATTATCATTGTAATGCCCGAAACTATGTCCGTTGAACGCAGACAGCTTATGAAGGCTTACGGAGCAGAGCTTGTTCTTACCGAAGGTGCAAAGGGAATGAAGGGTGCAATTGCAAAGGCTGAAGAGCTTGCAAAGGAAATTCCCGACAGCTTTATCCCATCACAGTTCACAAATCCTGCAAACCCCAGGGCACACACCTTGACAACAGGTCCCGAAATATGGGAGGACACCGACGGAAAGGTTGACATCTTTGTTGCAGGTGTAGGCACAGGCGGCACGGTAACAGGTGTGGGTGAGTATCTTAAATCAATAAATCCCGATGTGAAAATTGTTGCAGTTGAGCCGGCTTCTTCCGCTGTGCTTTCAACGGGTATTGCTGGTCCGCATAAAATTCAGGGAATTGGAGCAGGATTTGTTCCCGAGGTGCTTAATACCAAAGTCTACGATGAAATTATCGCCGTTTCAAACGAAGACGCTTTTGAAACGGGCAGACTCATCGGCAGAAGTGAGGGCGTGCTTGTGGGAATTTCCTCGGGTGCGGCAACTTATGCGGCAATTGAGCTTGCGAAGCGCCCCGAAAATGAGGGGAAGAATATTGTTGTACTTCTCCCTGATACGGGCGACAGATATCTGTCTACAGCACTTTTTGCTGAATAAAAATGTTACACCGCTGCTTTTTTAGGCGGCGGTGTTTTGAATAAATGAAAGGATTAAAATTATGCAGATTTACGCTGATAATGCAGCAACAACAAAAATGAGCAAAATAGCAATCGAAGCTATGCTGCCATATATGGACAAGGTTTACGGTAACCCCTCAAGTCTTCATTCCGTGGGTCAGGATGCAAATGAAGCACTCACCGAAGCAAGAGAACGTATCGCAAAGCTTCTTGGCTGTGAAGCAAGGGAAATCACGTTCACTTCGGGCGGTAGCGAGGCTGACAATCAGGCAATAATTTCGGCGGCACGGCTTGGTGAAAAGAAAGGGAAAAAGCATATTATTTCCACTGCTTTCGAGCACCACGCTATTCTGCACACGCTGAACAAGCTTGAAAAGGAAGGCTTTGAGGTTACGCTTCTTGATGTGCACGAAAACGGAATGGTTACGCCTGAACAGGTTGAAAAGGCAATCCGTCAGGATACCTGCCTTGTTACAATTATGTATGCAAACAACGAAATCGGCTCTGTTCAGCCTATAAAGGAAATAGGTGAGGTATGCAAAAAGCACGGCATAATTTTCCACACCGACGCTGTTCAGGCGGCAGGTCATCTGCACATCAACGTCCGTGAGCAGAACATTGATATGTTATCACTTTCGGCACACAAGTTTCACGGTCCAAAAGGTGTTGGCGTTCTTTATGCAAGAAAGGGTATTGTGCTGACAAACTTAGTTGAGGGCGGCGCACAGGAGCGTGGCAAGCGTGGCGGTACAGAAAATATTCCAGCGATAATGGGAATGGCTGCGGCTTTTGAAGAAGCTGTTGCAAACATTGACAGCAACAGTGTGAAGCTTACGAAAATGCGTGACAGGCTCATTGAAGGGCTTTCGGAAATCCCTTACTCCATTCTCAACGGTGACAGATTAAAACGTCTGCCGTCAAATGTGCATTTCTGCTTTGAGGGCATCGAGGGAGAAAGCCTGTTGCTTCTCCTTGATGATAAGGGTATCTGCGCTTCATCAGGTTCGGCTTGTACAAGCGGTTCGCTTGACCCGAGCCACGTGCTCCTTGCAATCGGCAGACCACACGAAATCGCTCACGGCTCGCTTCGCCTTACACTGTCAACAGAAAATACAGATGATGATGTTGAGTACATCATAAAATCGGTGAAAGAAGTTGTGGAGTACCTGCGTGGTATTTCTCCGATATGGAACGATATGATAAACGGAAGAAAAGAATTTGTTTTGAAAGGATAAAAATTATGGCTTTATACAGTGAAAAAGTAATGGACCATTTCCGCAATCCCCGAAATGTCGGCACGATGGAAAACGCTGACGGTATCGGTGAGGTGGGCAACGCAAAGTGCGGCGACATTATGAAGATATATCTGAAAATTGACAATGATATCATCACTGATGTTAAGTTTGAAACCTTCGGCTGCGGAAGTGCGATAGCTTCAAGCTCAATGGCAACGGAGCTTATCAAGGGCAAGCCTGTTTCCGAGGCACTTGCACTTACGAACAGAGCAGTAGTTGAAGCCCTTGACGGACTTCCGCCCCATAAAATTCACTGCTCCGTGCTTGCTGAAGAAGCAATCAAGTCTGCGCTGAAGGATTACTACGACAAGAACGGCATTGAATATGACAAAAAGCTATTTCCTGATTGTGAGCATTGCGACCATTGCTGCGGCACTTGATTTTCAATATGAAAATATGTTATAATTAGTCCGAGGTGATTGAAATGATGATTTCCACAAGAGGACGCTATGCCTTGCGTGTTATGATAGATTTGGCTGAGCATATCGATAACGGCTATGTGCCTATGAAGGAGGTCGCAAAGCGTCAGGAAATCTCGCTGAAATATCTTGAAAGAATATTACCTATTCTTGTTAAAAATGGTCTTGTTGAGGGTGTACACGGCAAAGGCGGCGGATACAGGCTAAGCCGTACTCCCGAAAGCTGTACTGTGGGAGAAATACTGAGACTTACAGAGGGTGACCTTGCACCCGTTGCTTGTCTTTGTTGTGAAGCAGAACCATGCCAAAAAAGCTCATCCTGCAAAACAATCTCAATGTGGAATGAATTTCATCGTATTACCAATCAGTATTTTGACGGTATATCAATTGCCGATTTGGTAAATAGCAACACAATATAATTTCTGAAAGCTTCTCGAAAGGGAAGCTTTTTTCTTGACAAACAAATTTGTGCTGTATACGAACTGTTGCTTTTATTGCTTCATAATACACTAAATACTTATGAGTGCAGTCAGCTTTTTAAAAATACGTTTTTTACAAATAAATACAAGTGAAATTTTTTGAAAAAATTTTCCGTAACCCCTTGCTAAATTTGCAGAAATAGTATAAAATAGAATTGATGTGGTGTTAAACTTTTAACGGAGTT
>JAZSHA010000111.1:0-5531 GCA_045533025.1 Oscillospiraceae bacterium | reverse complement strand
ATTGAGGGAGACCCCTTTGAAAAAGGGACTTCCCTAAAACTCCCTCCCTAAAACTTCTAATGTAAAATACCCCATGGGGCTATAGCCCTATTGGGTAATTCAGACTAAATGTCTTTGGAAAGGGGTCTGGGGAAGAACCTTTCCTCAGAAAGGTTTTCCCCAGTAGGCTCACACAACACTTCGATAAATTATTTACTCTTTTTGCTGCGGTAGTGGTAGCTGTTATAGTCAAACTTGATATTGTCGCAGATAAACTCCATCATATCCTCGGTAGCGGAGAGGATTTCCTCAACGAGCTGTCTGTCGATTTCCTCTGGGATATCGGCAGGGTACCTTGTTTCAATGTAGAAACGGTTAAGGAGGGTGCTCTTGCCAATCCATTTGGTAAAGGACTGGTCGGTGAGAGCCGCCTGTTTGCAGAGCCATGTAAGGTTGTGTCCGTCAAAAAGCTTGCGGTGCTTGTATAACAGAAAGGCTTTCAGGCTCTTTTCGATAGCCTGCTGACAGTGGAAAACGGTCGGGTTGAACAGGCGTCTGTCCTCAATTAACATTCTTGCGGCAAGCAAATCCTGATAGGCGTGGAACAGCCAGTCATAGTAACGCTTGCTGTCGCCGCTGTGATTACTTTTTCTGCTCATACAACACATTCCCTTCGCTGTCTACTCGGTATGCAAACGTGCAGTCATCATCAACGCACTCGTTCCACTCGCTGATGGTGTACACAATCACGTCGCAGGGCACGGGGCAATCCGTTTTGAGCAGGATTTCCGTTTCAAGGTCGGAGTGACTCTCGTAGTGGTTTTCCACAACAATGCAGACCTTGAACGAAGTCAGCTCGCCCTTGGAGTTGGTCTTTGCAGAAACGAGAAAAATCTGTAACGGGTTGCAGATTTTGATGATGTCCTCTGTCATTTCTTTAATAATAGGATTGTTTTTCATTTTTATCAGCCCCTTTGTATAATTTATATATTATAATACAATTTGTATAAATACTGCTTATCAAAAATGCGCTGTCGGGCATAAACCCACAGCGCACTCTTTTTTTCGACTTACTGGTTGTCTTCGATGTACTTAACGATATCGCCAACAGTCTTGATGCCTTCAACAGCTTCATCAGGAATTTCAATATCGAATTCCTCTTCAAGGCTCATTACAAGGTCAACAACGTCGAGGGAGTCAGCGCCGAGATCGTCCTGAATGTTTGCACCGTTTGTAACCTTATCAGCGTCAACGTCGAGCTGGTCAACGATGATTTCCTTTACCTTATCAAATACCATGAGAATTGCCTCCGTTCGTAATATTTTTTTATTTATATAAAGAGCACGCCCAAGGGGTGTCCCCTTTGCCAGTCCGTAATAAACATACAGAAAATCAAAAGTTTACGACTCGGTAACAGTACAGAATTCTGCACTGTCACTACCTTTAAGGGCTTCGTCTTTATATTTTTGGATTGCAGGAAAACTTATTCGATGAACTCACCGATTTTCCTAAACTTAGTATAACGTTGATTTAGCAAAACGTCAATATCTATTTTCAATTTTTGATGTAAAGATTTGTAGAGAAATTCGCCTATATTTTCAGCAGTTTGACGAATATCGTTATGAGCACCGCCCAAAGGCTCCTCAATAATCTTTTCAGCAACGCCAAGCTCAACCATATCTTCTGCCGTAATCTTCATAATTGAGCAGGCTTCCTTTTCTCTGCCAGCGTCCTTCCAGAGGATTGATGCAAAGCCACGCGGAGAGATAACCGAGTAAATGGAGTTCTCCAGCACAGCAAGCTCGTCGCATACGCCCAGTGCAAGCGCACCGCCGCTTCCGCCTTCGCCGAGGACGATACTGATTACCGGAGTTTTAAGGCGCATAAATTCCATAAGGTTCTTTGCGATTGCCTCGCCCTGTCCACGTTTTTCAGCTTCAACTCCGCAGAATGCACCTGGGGTATCAATGAAGCAGATTACAGGACGATGGAATTTTTCAGCCTGCTTTGCAAGACGGAGCGCCTTACGGTATCCCTCAGGGTGAGGCATAGCGAAGTTGCTGTCCTTGTTTTCGTTGAGGTTTCTGCCCTTTACCTCGGCAATAACAGTAACGGGAATACCGCTGATAGAAGCGATACCGCCCATAATTGCACCGTCATCACCGTAAAGGCGGTCGCCGTGCATTTCCCAGAATTCATCAAAAATGAGAGGAATATAGTCACGGATAGTAGGTCTGCCCTTGTGACGAACAACTTCAAGGCGTTCGTAGGGGGTAAGCTTATTGAGTTTTTCCATTATGCTTTACCTCCCTTGTGTAATTTCAGAATATGTGCAATTGTACGGCGCATTGTTTTACGCTCAACAATCATATCAGCAAAACCGTGTTCAAGCATAAATTCTGCTGACTGGAAATCGTCAGGAAGACGCTGCTTGATTGTGCCTTCGATAACACGTCTGCCTGCAAAACCGATAAGTACCTTAGGCTCAGCGATTATAATATCGCCCAGAGACGCAAAAGAAGCTGTTACACCGCCTGTTGTCGGGTCGGTCATAACGGTGATGTAGAGCAAGCCTGCGTCGCTGTGACGTGCAACTGCGCCGCTTGTCTTTGCCATTTGCATAAGGGACACGATACCCTCCTGCATTCTTGCGCCGCCTGATGCTGTGAACATTATTACAGGGAGCTTGTTATCGGTTGCGTACTCGAAAGCACGGGTAATCTTTTCGCCCACAACGCTGCCCATAGAAGCCATCATATAACGTGAGTCCATAACGCCGATAACGCATCTTTCACCGCGGATTGTACATTCGCCTGTGATAATAGCGTCCTTTAAGCCTGTTGCGTCACGGAGTTTCTGCTGTTTAGCTTCATAATCGGGGAAGTCGATAGGGTTAGCGCTGAGCATATCGGTATCAAACTCCTTGAAGCTTTCCTTGTCGATAATAAGCTTGATACGCTCGTCAGCTGTAAGACGGGAATGGTAGCCGCACTCGGGGCATACCTTGAGATTTTTTTCAAGCTCGTCGGTCATAATAACATTAAGACATCTTGGACACTTGAAAAGCATATTGTCGGGCACCTTTACCGCTGAGTCAGCCTGCTTTTGTTCGGGCTGTTCATCTTCGGCAGCACCGTTGAAACGGGTTTTAACCACATTGAACAAGTCTTCAAGACCCACTTCGGTCACTCCTTCGGGAATAAATTTTACAGTTTAAGTTTATCAGGGAGGCAGGACAAATCCAAGCACAATCGCTATGATAACAAGATAGCTTGCTTTATATTGCTTCAGTTCGTGTTTCATTGTAGAATTGATAATAATACCTATAATCGGGAACATAAACGCCAAAAGCAGCAGCCACCAGTATTTTTTCATAAATGCAGAAGTGCTTTCAGTGTCGGTACTCTGATTTACAGACGGATTTGCAAAAGGTGAACCTCCGCCGCTATTTGGCACGCCCTCAGGTGTATACCCAGCGTAAGGGTTACCGTCGCTTGCATTAGGGTTACCGTTGCTTGCGTTAGGGTTACCGTTGCTTGTTGGATTGGAGCTGTCCTTTATATTTTTGTCGATGCTCGCCAAATCAATTCTGCTTCTGACGGTTTTGCCCTCATCATCACGAACCTTGAAATTTGGTATTGCAGTTTCTTCACGATAGGGGTAAATCTCCTCCATCTGAATTTCGGGAGTGATTTCCCTTACAGGCTCAGGCTCGTAGAATTCCGCAGGTTCAGTGTCATAAATAGAGCTGAGATTTTCTTCATCGGGGAGCTTGTATCCGCAGGAGGCACATTCGCCGTTCCTGAGTTTTTCCATACAAAGCGGACATCTTTCGTCAGCCAAGGTTTATCCCTCCCAAAATAAAATTACAGGTTCATTTTTCTTCCCAGATAACCGATATCGTAGTTGCCCTCCTCAAAAGCAGGGTCACGGATAAGAGAAAGCTGGAAGTCGATATTTGTGTCAACACCTTCAACAATGAACTCAGCAAGCGCCCACTTCATCTTGGCAATTGCCTCGTCACGGGTTGGTGCGTAAACAATAAGCTTAGCAATCATACTGTCATAGTATGGTGTAATTGTGTAGCCCTGATATGCGGAGCTGTCAATTCTGATGCCGGGGCCGCCTGGGATATGGAGAGAATTGATTTTTCCGGGACTCGGACGGAAGTTGTGTTCAGGACTTTCCGCATTGATACGGCACTCGATAGAGTGACCCTTGATTTCGATATCCTGCTGCTCGTAAGGAAGTTCCTTGCCAGCGGCAATTTTAAGCTGAGCCTTAACAAGGTCAACGCCTGTAACGAACTCAGTAATCGGGTGTTCAACCTGAATACGGGTGTTCATCTCCATAAAATAGAAGTTCTTGTCAGCGTCAACAAGAAACTCGATTGTACCTGCGTTGTAGTAGCCGCAAACCTTTGCAGCCGCAACAGCCGCCTTACCCATACGGTCACGGAGCTGCGGGGTCATAATTGCGGACGGAGTTTCCTCCAGCACCTTCTGATTACGTCTCTGCATAGAGCAGTCACGCTCACCGAGGTGAATAACGTTGCCGTGTTTGTCAGCAAGAATTTGGAATTCGATATGCTTAGGATTGATGATGAACTTTTCCATGTAAATGGAATCATCACCGAAGAAGTTGAGAGCCTCCTGCTTTGCGGCAGTAACCTGCGCTTCAAGGTCCTCCATCTTTTCAACAAGACGAATACCACGTCCGCCGCCGCCTGCGGAAGCCTTTACCATAAGCGGGAAGCCGATTTCCTCAGCAAGTCGCTTAGCCTCCTCCATATCCTTTACAGCGCCGTCGCTGCCAGGGATAACGGGTACGCCAGCATTTTTCATTGCAGTCTTTGCCGCTGCCTTGTCGCCAAGCATTTCAATTGACTCAGGTGCAGGACCTATGAAAGTGATACCGCACTTTTCACAGTTGCGTGCAAAAGCGGCATTTTCGGAAAGAAAGCCGAAACCCGGGTGAACTGCGTCTGCGCCTGTGATTTCGCAGGCCGCAATGATAGCCTTTTCGTTTAAGTAGCTGTCCTTTGTAGCCGCACCGCCGATACATACAGCCTCGTCGGCAATTTTAGCGTGGAGAGCGTTTCTGTCAGCAGTTGAAAAAACCGCAACAGTCTTGATACCAAGCTCACGGCACGCACGGATAACACGTACAGCAATTTCGCCACGGTTGGCGATAAGTACTTTTTTAAACATAGTAATAGTTCCTTTCGGGAATTACTTGATAGCGAAGGAGATTTCAGCCGCAACAGCCTTTTCGCCGTTTACAGTAGCAAGAGCCTTGCCAACACCTACAGGCCCCTTTACCTTGATAATTTCAACTTCAATTCTGAGAGTATCACCGGGCACAACCTGACGGCGAAATTTTGCTTCCTTAACGCCGCCAAAGAAGCCAATTTTGCCCTTGTTTTCAGGCATGGAAAGCATTGCAACCGCACCTGCCTGAGCGCACATTTCCAGCATAAGAACGCCGGGTACAACAGGGTAATCGGGGAAGTCGGAGGCCAAGCGGTCTTAGGAAGACAACAGCAAGCAGCA
>JAZSHA010000156.1:0-6360 GCA_045533025.1 Oscillospiraceae bacterium | reverse complement strand
AAACGTGTGCATATCAGAAAGGGCGAAACTCTTACTGTGGAAATCGACGTGCCGAAGAGTGCGTTTGAAGCGGTTGACAATGAGGGCAAACGAGGGATATACGGAAACAGCTTTACTCTTTATGCAGACGTTTCACAGCCTGACACGGACAGCACTTATTGCGTGGTTGACATTGTTAAGTAATATTTGCGGCGCTTGACGAAAAATTTTTAGAAAATTTTTGCGTAAACCCTTGCTAATTTTGCGGAAATAGTATAAAATAGAATTGATGTGGTGTTAAACTTTTAACGGAGTTTTTTCACCCGTTTCCATTAATCTTTTTATGAATGGATGTCATAACAATGGCAGGTTTAAACAAGGTTACTGTAGAAGACATTAACGTAAAGGGCAAGAAGGTCCTCGTAAGAGTTGACTTCAACGTTCCTATGAAGGACGGCGTTATCACTAACGATAACAGAATTCAGGCTGCCCTCCCAACTATCAAGAAGCTCATCACTGACGGCGGCAAGGTTGTACTTTGCTCTCACCTCGGCAAGCCAAAGAACGGCCCAGAAGCTAAGTTCTCCCTCAAGGCTGCTGCTGACAGACTTGCTGAACTCGTTGACACAAAGGTTGTATTTGCTGCTGACGATACAGTTGTAGGCGACAACGCTAAGAAGGCTGTTGCTGAAATGGCTGACGGCGAAATCGTTGTTCTCGAAAACACAAGATTCCGCGGCGCTGATGAAACAAAGAACGGCGAAAACCTCTCCAAGGAACTCGCTGAACTCGTTGACGGCGAAGTATTCGTAATGGACGCTTTCGGTTCCGCTCACCGTGCTCACGCTTCCACAGCTGGCGTTACAAAGTTTGTTAAGGAAACAGCTGTTGGTTACCTCATGCAGAAGGAAATCCAGTACCTCGGCAACGCTGTAGAGGTTCCTGAACGTCCTTTCGTTGCTATCCTCGGCGGTGCTAAGGTTGCTGACAAGCTCAACGTTATCTCCAACCTCCTCGAAAAGTGCGATACACTCATCATCGGCGGTGGTATGGCTTACACATTCCTCAAGGCTAAGGGCTACGAAATCGGTACTTCCCTCGTTGACGACGAGAAGATTGATTACTGTAAGGAAATGATGGATAAGGCTGAAAAGCTCGGCAAGAAGCTTCTCCTCCCTATTGATACAACAATCACAAAGTCCTTCCCTGACCCAATCGACGCTGAAATTGAAGTTTCCGTTGTTGATTCCGACAAGATTCCTGCTGATATGATGGGTCTTGATATCGGCACAAAGACACAGGAACTCTATGCTGACGCTGTTAAGTCCGCTAAGACAGTTGTTTGGAACGGTCCTATGGGCGTATTTGAAAACCCAATCCTCGCTAAGGGTACAATTGCTGTAGCTAAGTCCCTCGCTGAAACAGACGCTACAACAATCATCGGCGGCGGTGACTCCGCAGCAGCTGTTATGCAGCTCGGCTTCGCTGACAAGATGAGCCACATCTCCACAGGCGGCGGCGCTTCCCTCGAATACCTCGAAGGTAAGGTTCTCCCAGGCGTAGATGTAATTGCTGAAAAGTAATTCATTAAAAAGATAAGGGCTGTTGCAGTTTTGCAACAGCCTTTTTGCATCGTATAAACAAAGGGTACCAAGCTTATCACTCGGTACCCTTTAGCATTTTAATATCTTCTTCTGTCAAGACCATTGCTGATATAATACTGGTTTTTGTTTTCATACATTAATTTGTCCGCACACTTTACCGTATCGGAAAAAGTTTCGTTGCCCGAATGAACTGCTATTCCTGCTGATGCTGACATAACAAATTCGTATTCATTATTTTTCTCAGCAAGCTCTTTATGAACAGCATTATTTATACTTTCGGAAACCTTCAAATCATCAGAGTTTATAATTGCTACAAATTCATCTCCGCCTATACGATAAACTGAGCCTTTTTTGCCGACCGCCTTTGTTATTGCTGATGCAACACCGCAGATAAGCTTGTCACCTGCTTCATGTCCATAAGTATCATTTACTTTTTTAAGACCATTTGCGTCATACATTATAACAGCATACCCGCTTTTGGGTGCTCTGTTTTTTATTATAGAACGGTAGTAAAGATTATTTCTCACACCTGTCAGCTTATCATACTTTCCATAAACCTCATTAACAAAAGCATAATATACCAATATCATAAATGCACCACAGATATAAATAACCTTATAGGTTGAATTGAAGCCTTGTAAAATTATTGCACCAACCTGAAGAATGAAAATCTCCAAAAGGCATAATTTATCAATCAATTCTATGTACTTGAACTCCATGAATGAGTATACAGCCCAGCATACGGTGAAAATGATACCGAGAACCTCATTGTAAACATACAGTGGCCCTCTTGAATATACAGCGTCCTGAGAAATTTCGAAGAATAATTTTGTAAACGGTGATGACAGTGCAATCAAAATACTTATTGCTTCGAGTAGCGAAAGGATATATATAACTTTATCAGCTTTTTTTGTTGCCGCAAGAACAAGACAAAACATACTCAAAGGAGCGCACAAATATATTACCGTATTGGATATGTACGCAAATATTACATTACAGTATTGCTCCGACCAGTCCCTTCCGACATATCCGAGCAAAATAAATATATCTGCAAAAATCGCGTACAAATAATATTTATTTTTTCGGTCATCAAAATAGCTGCTTCGCCTTATTACGGTAATAAGAACAACCAGCGCAACAGCTGTAAGTATATAGATATAGGTAAAATCCAGCAACTATATTCCCCCGTATTTGAAGTATATATTTAGAACATAAACATTTTACACATTTTTAATTATACCAATAACCGTCTAAAAAGTCAATATCCACATACAGCAAAAAGGCACTTCCTCAATGAAGTGCCTTTTCAAATTCTTTTTAGTTTACGGCCTTTTTAAGCTCTTCAACCTTGTCTGTGCGCTCCCAAGCAACACCAAGGTCCTCACGTCCCATATGACCGTAAGCAGCAAGCTGACGGTACTGTGGTTTACGGAGTTCAAGTGTGCTGATAATTGCAGCAGGACGGAGGTCAAATACCTTGTCAACAGCTTCTGCAAGCTTATCGTCAGCAACCTTACCTGTGCCGAATGTATCAACCATAATGGAAACAGGCTTAGCTACGCCGATTGCGTAAGCAAGTTCAACCTCGCACTTTTCAGCAAGACCGGCTGCAACGATATTCTTTGCAACGTATCTTGCAGCGTAAGCAGCACTACGGTCAACCTTTGTCGGGTCCTTACCGCTGAATGCGCCGCCGCCGTGACGAGCATATCCGCCATATGTATCAACGATAATCTTACGTCCTGTAAGACCGCTATCGCCCTGTGGACCGCCGATTACGAAGCGTCCTGTTGGGTTTACGAAGTACTTTGTATCGATGAGAAGTTCAGCAGGAACAATTGGCTTGATAACCTTTTCGATGATATCCTCACGAATTTTATCAAGGGAAACTTCGGCTGCGTGCTGAGAAGAAACAACAATTGTATCAACTCTTACAGGCTTGCCGTCCTCGTATTCAACAGTAACCTGAGTTTTTCCGTCCGGACGGAGGTATGGGAGAACGCCTGTCTTTCTAACGTCAGTAAGCTTCTTTGCGAGTTTGTGAGCGAGAGAGATAGGCATAGGCATAAGCTCAGGAGTTTCGTTACAAGCATAGCCGAACATCATACCCTGGTCGCCTGCGCCTGTGGACATTTCGTCGTTGCTTTCTCCAGCCTTGTGTTCAAGTGCCTCGTCAACACCCATAGCGATGTCGGAGGACTGCTCATCGATAGACTGGAGCACAGAGCAAGTGTGGCCGTCAAAACCATACTTTGCACGGTCATAACCGATATCGATAACAACCTGTCTTACAATTCTTGGAATATCAACGTAGCAGTTTGTTGTAATTTCGCCCATACAGAGCACCATACCTGTTGTTGTTGCAGTTTCGCAGGCAACACGTCCCATAGGGTCCTGAGCGAGAATTGCGTCAAGAACAGCGTCGGAAATCTGGTCACAGATTTTGTCAGGATGACCTTCTGTTACTGATTCAGATGTAAAAAGCATTTTTGCCATTTTAATCAATCCTTTCTTTTGATATAACAAGAACAGCGCTCGGAAACTACTCCAAGCGCTGTGAATTTTTACTCTTAAAAATTCCTCATCTCTCGGATAATTCCGCAGGATTTAGCACCTTTTTTGCCAGCGAACCGAAGGTTCGTTTGCAATCAGGTTGCCGGGCTTCACAGGACCAGTTCCTCCGCCACTCTTGATAAGGGTTATTCAATTACAATATAAGTATAGCACGGTTGTCGCTATTTGTCAACAGGAAATTATTTGTTCCAGAAATAAATTACCGCAATACAGGTTGCAATGAGGAAAGCAGCTATAATATAAACAAAAGAATAACGCTTGATATGGCTGCCTTCTGTTTTTGCAGAATTTGTTTCAGGAAGGACGTGTGCTTTACGCATAATCGTGGACAATGGCTTATAAAGAAGCATAGTAATAGCGCTGTTAAGAACTGCTTTAAGCAGGTTGAACGGCAGGAACACGGGAACAAGCATTTCAGCAACAGCCTCTCTTGGTGTTTCCATATAGAGAGGTGTGATAAGATAGTTCCACGCAAGCATTACTACAACCATTACAACCGAGCCTGTTACAAGTCCGATTACTGCACCCTTAATTGTATGTATCTTTTTGTACACGATTGAAGCCGTACACGCAAAGGAAACCGTTGAAAGGAAGTTCATCAGCGCACCGATTGGACCCGTGCCGCTGATTGTAACCATTTCAACAAGTGATACAACCGCTGACATAAGCATTGAGGCAAGCGGGCCGAAAAGAAACCCGCCGATTGTGATGATTACGTCCTTTGGCTCGTATTTGAGGAACAGAACAACAGGTATTCTGAAAATGAACACCGCAACATAAGCAATTGCGGTCATCATTGCAAGAACAACCATTTTCTTTGTATCCATACGGTTTGTTTTTTTAAGTGTGTTTTCCATAAGATTACCTCCATAAAATATTAGAGCAACCGTAAGTGTCTTGCCACTTATTTTACAGAAAAAACGCCTGCGGAAATCATTCCACAGGCGTACTCGCGCAAAAATATTACATAATGCGTTTGTTTCTTTCATCCGGACTATACCGTTGGTCTTGGAATTTCACCAAATCAACAAAGCTTTCGCTTCGCTCGCGGACTCAAATACACAAATCAATATATTATACTCATCCCACGGCAATGCTTGCATTGCCGTAGAACAAATCTCCGATTTGTTCTTTTTACCGCCAGTGAGGAATTACACCTCGCCCTGAAACAGTTGCTATTTAGTTGTATTGAGCTTATTCGTCAGCTTCTTCGTCCTCTTCGTCGAAATCAAATTCGAGAAGCTCGTTGCAGCCAGGGCAGTTCATAGAACCTTCCTCAAGCATACCCTCGTTAAGGCAGATTGTGTCGCCGCAGCTTGGGCAAACAACCTCGTAAAGCTCGTCATCATCTTCGTCATAATAATCATCGTAATCGTCATCGCAGCAATCGCAGTCATCATCGTCGCAGCAGCAATCGTCGTCGATTTCATAGAAATCACGCTCTACTTCGCCGAGATCCTCGTCAATTGTATCAACAACCTCTACGATTTCGTCAATCTGATCCTGCATATCCTCAGCTGTGAGAGCGATATCCTGAAGAATATCAGCCATTGCAGCAAGAATCTTGCCTTCCTTTGTGGACTCGCCAACTTCGAGGCCTTCCATAAGACCCTTGAGGTATGCTACCTTTTCACCAAGCTTCATAGGTTAATCCTCCTTTTCGGACTATAATAATTATTAGGTTATTTTATGCACACGGCAGAGCAATTATGCTCTTTCCATGTATTCACCAGTTCTTGTGTCGATTCTTACCATTTCACCTTCGTTGATGAAGAGAGGAACCTTGATTTCTGCACCTGTTTCAGTTGTAGCTGGCTTTGTAGCGTTAGTAGCTGTGTTACCTGCAACACCTGGTTCAGTGTGAGCAATCTGGAGCTCAACGAAGTTTGGTGGTTCAACTGCAAAAACCTTGCCCTTGTAAGAGCAAACCTTACACATCATTTCTTCCTTAACGAACTTGAAGTTGTCAGAAAGCTCAGCGGAGCTGATTGGCACCTGTTCAAATGTTTCTGGGTCCATAAAGTAGTAAAGCTCGCCGTCAGTATAAGAATACTGCATATCCTTTCTTTCAACGAAAGCTGTTGGGAACTTTGCGGAAGGGTTGTAGCTCTTTTCAATAACGGAGCCTGTGATAACATTCTTAATCTTAGTTCTTACGAAAGCAGCGCCCTTACCTGGCTTAACGTGCTGGAATTCAACTACC
>JAZSHA010000128.1:0-6688 GCA_045533025.1 Oscillospiraceae bacterium | reverse complement strand
AGCAATGTTAGCGAATGGACCACCGTGCATAATAGCAGGTGTGTTTTCAAGTGTCTGAACAAGGTTAGGCTTGAGAGCATCCTTGAGGAGTGCTGTCATTGCACCGTGAGCACCAAGGTCACGAGCGTAAACAGGCTGATTGTCATAGGTGTACGCAACAAGAATACGTCCAAGACGTTCTTTCAGGTCAGTCAGGTCAGAAGCAAGGCAAAGAATAGCCATAACCTCGGAAGCAACTGTAATACGGAAGCTGTCTTGACGTGGAACACCATTAACCTTGCCGCCCATACCAACAACAATGTTTCTGAGTGCACGGTCGTTCATATCAAGACAACGGTCAATCATAATGCGGCGCTGGTCAATGCCGAGGGCGTTACCCTGCTGCATATGGTTGTCAAGAAGTGCACAGAGAAGGTTGTTTGCAGCTGTAATAGCGTGCATATCGCCGGTAAAGTGCAGGTTGATGTCCTCCATAGGAACAACCTGAGCGTAACCGCCGCCAGCCGCACCGCCCTTGATACCGAATACAGGGCCGAGAGAAGGCTCACGGAGAGCAAGTACAGCGTTCTTGCCGATTTTAGCCATAGATTCAGCAAGACCAACGGAAATAGTAGTCTTGCCCTCGCCTGCAGGAGTAGGGTTGATAGCAGTAACGAGAATTAACTTTCCGTCGGGATTGCTGGAAGTTTTGGAGAAAAGCTCCTCGGAAAGCTTAGCCTTGTAGTGACCGTAAGGCTCAATGTCGTCCTCGGAAATACCGAGATTTTCAGCAATTCTGCCAATTTTCAGCATCTTCGCCTGCTGAGCGATTTCGATATCTGTCAGCATTGTAGGTTCCCCCTTACAAATAAATTCGTAATATAAGTATAGCACAATGAAAAAGATTTGCCAATACTTTTTTGTTAATTTTTATTTTGGGCATTTTAGGCACGAACTGATGCAAATTCAAAAAAGTATTGATTTTATTACGGTAATGTGATAATATTTATGTAGATTTTTTCACATCAAGGAGGAACAAAATGAAAAAGAAATTTTTAAGCATTCTCGTAGCAATCGCAGTAACCCTGTCGCTGTCAGCCTGTCAGAATGGCAATACAGAACAAACCGCACCGCTGAGCGACTCGGCTACAACGGTTGTCGAAGAAGCTGTTGAAATGAAAACTATTGCCCCGCCTGAGGATGGGTGGACGATCGAACAGCTAAATGATGTTATGTATCTGAATGGAAAACCTTTTAAATTACCTTGTACACTTGAGGAATTAGGAGAAGAATTTACTGTAGATAGTAATACCATTTTATACAAAGGCAATATAGTATTTGGTGGTAATATAAGCGATAAAGGAATTTGTAATTCTTTTTTATTTTCTGTTAGTCAAAATAAATCAATGCTTCCCAATGATAGATTAATTAATATAAATGGTGTCACATTGGAAACAAATTTACAGGATTTATTTTCAAAAATGGGGGAAACTGAATTAGAAACGAAAGCTGGGTTAACACGAATAACATATAACATAAAACAGTTGGTGTTAATTTTTATTTTAGATGAAAATATGGAAATTATCCATATTTCACTTTCATGGGAGGAATAATAATGAGTAAAATCACCCACTAAAAATAAATTCCAATTCAACCCTTGACCTTTTTCCCCGAAAGTAGTATACTATAATATGTCAAATATTATATTTTTAAGGTAGGTAATAACTATGTCAAAAACATTCATCGTTGAAACTTCCGCACGTCACGTTCACGTTTCACAGGCTGACCTCGAAATCCTCTTCGGTAAGGACGCTGTTCTCACAAAGAAGAAGGACCTTTCCCAGCCTGGCCAGTACGCTTGTGAAGAAAGAGTAGAAGTTGTAGGCCCTAAGAAGTCCCTCCCAGGCGTTTCTATCCTCGGCCCTGTTCGTCCTGCAACACAGGTTGAACTTTCCGCAACTGATGCTCGTTCCATCGGTCTTTCCGCACCAATCCGTGAAAGCGGCGACGTAGCAGGTTCCGCAGGCTGTAAGCTTGTTGGTCCATGCGGCGAAGTTGAAATCAGCGAAGGCGTTATCGTAGCTAAGAGACATATCCACCTTACACCTGCTGACGCAGAAGAACTCGGCGTTCAGGATAAGGAAGTTGTATATGTAAAGGTTGATACAGACGGAAGAAAGGCAATCCTCGGCGACGTAGTATGTCGTGTATCTCCATCTTTCGCACGTGCAATGCACATCGACACAGACGAAGCAAACGCTATCTCCGCTACACCAACTCTCGAAGGCGAAATCTTCAGAATGTAATTTGATTTTACATAGCAAAAAAGCAAGGGTATCCGATTGGATACCCTTGTTGTTTTATCCGTTAACCGACGAATGACTGTAAATGTAGAATTCCTCCTGACTCGGCTTCCATTCCTTTTTCTTTGGCGGGAAGGCAGAGTCGAATTTCTCAACAGCCTCAACATCACCGCAAGGTTCACTTGCAGAGCTTTCGTGGTAATACCATCTTCTGCCGTCCAGCGCACCCTCTTTAAGTTCATTTACAAGCAGAGGAGTAGGGAAGTAATCCCCGTCAAGACACACATTGTATCGTCTGCTGCTCTTGAAGCCGCATCCCACATAGTTTGCAGGATTGCCGAAAATAGCGATAACATCGTAACCCATTTCCTTAGCCTTTTCAAAGCTGTGTTCAAGAAGTGCCCTGCCGTAGTGATGACGCTGAAAGTCAGGGTGTACGCACAAAGGACCGAAAGAAAGAATTTCCTTTTCTTCGCCCTTTTCGTCAACAAGCTTAGCTTTGGTGTACATAACATTACCGATAATCTGCCCGTTTTTTTCGATTACAAAAGCAAGTTCAGGGATAAAATCTTCGTGGCTTCTCATAACGTGCACGAAATAATGCTCGTCAGCACCCTCCTTGTAAACATTCCAGAAAGCTTCACGGGTAAGATTTTCAACTGTGCGGTAGTCGTCAGGTGTTTCGTTGCGGATAATAAAATTGTTATTCATTAGTAGTTTCCTCCTGAGAATTTCAAAATAGTTCAAAAATAAAATATCCGAAGTTCCAAGAGGTTGCTTTGTGAGTAACCTCTCGGTTACAGCACTATCGCCTTATTGGTGTAATTTTTCAAACAAAAATCTCCTTTTTATAAATTCAAGCGTGGAAAGAATTTCAATCCACGCTTTGATTTTAGCATATCTGCATATATTTGTCAATACAAGATTTACGCATTTTCCCTGTTCTTGTTTTTTACAGCAATACCAATCGCTATTCCCGCAAGGGAAACAGCCAATCCGATTGGTACTTTGGTAAAATCAGGCCAAATAACCTTCTTGTACATTTCATTGCCAACGGTAACCATTGTAACATAACCGCTTAAAGCGTGCATAAGACCAAAGCAAATAGGTGCAAGCCACTTGAACTTGCCGAAATAATCACGAGTACCCATAACGAATGAAGCTGCAAAAAATGTAACAGGCAGTACACCCCACATTACCGCAAGACTGTAACCGCTTGCAACAGTGCCGTTTTGCACAAGCCAGAATGCGACAACTGACATCACCCATATTCCCAGTGTAACCAGTATAAGCGTCAGCTTTGATTTTCTGTCATTGCTTCTGACGGTATTTGTGCTTTCTTCGAGATATTCCTTGTAAGTTTGTTTCATAGATGTTTCCTCCTTCAAGAGGTAATCAAGACTTACGGAATAAAGGTCGCTCATCTTAATGACGTTTATAATGTCGGGGTAGGATTTACTATTTTCCCAGTTAGAAATGGTCTGCCTGCTTACGCCCAGGGATTCGGCCGCTTGTTCCTGTGTAAGGGATGCTTCATTTCTTGCCTTTTTGATAATTGCACCAATTTCCATAATCTGTATCACCTCGAATAATATTGTTCCGTGTTTGGAACAATTTCATGATAAAAGAAAAAACATCATCTGTCTATCAAATTGCTTTTACAAAACGAAATTTCAGTGTCAAAATGCTTTTACACACGGAAAATAAAGGATTTTGACATCTTAATTATATCAGTAACATTCTGAAAAGTCAATGAAAAAGCCGCTCCCAAAAGGAAGCGGCTCAATATTATACATATCCGAAAACGGAAGAAAGGAAAATTACAACCATAAATACAGGTGCAACAAACTTAATCATAATGCGGTACATACCCTTTGATTTGAACGGGGAGTTAATCTGTACCTCGTCCTCAACATAAGCTGTCTTTGCAACGTAACCGATAAGAATGCAAGTAAGAAGCGCAACAATCGGCATCATAATGTTGTTGCTGAGGAAGTCAAAGAATGTGAGCAGGTCGCTCTGACCGAATGGCTGTACATTCTTCCAGATGTTGAATCCGAATACGGAAACGAGACCAAGAACAAGTGAGAATACAATTACAATAAGGCAGGCAGGAATACGCTTAACCTTGAACTTTTCCATAACTACCGAAACGATGGTTTCCATAAGTGAAATGGAAGATGTAAGTGCCGCAAGAAGTACAAGTGTGAAGAATACAAGACCGATGATGTTTCCGCCCTTCATTGTACCGAAAACCTGTGGAAGTGTCTCAAACATAAGACCCGGACCGCTGTTGATTTTAGATGGGTCGCCGCCTGCAAATGCAAAAACAGGAGGAACAACCATCATACCTGCGAGAAACGCAATGCCAGTGTCGAAAATTTCAATCTGTCGTACGGACTGTTCAAGGTTATCCTCTTTTCTCATATAAGAACCGTATGTAATCATAATACCCATAGCCAGCGACATTGAGTAGAAAAGCTGACCCATAGCCGCAACAACCGTCTTTATTGAGAAGTTTGCGAAGTTAGGCTTGATATAGTAAATGAAGCCTTCCCACGCACCATCAATTGTTACAGAGTAAATTGCAATGAAAATCGAAATAAGAACAAGAACAGGCATAAGCAGCTTGCTTACCTTTTCAATGCCCTTCTCAACGCCAAGCATTACAACAATTGCAGTCAGCAGAATGTATATTACGAAGAACACAATAGGCTGTGTAGTCTGACCAATGAAGTTGCCGAAATAAGCACCCTTGTCAGCCGCAGCATCAGCACCTGCACCCGTAAGGTATACAGTAACATATTTCATAACCCAGCCGCCGATTACACAGTAGTAGGGAAGAATAATTGCAGGAACAGCCGCCGCAAGCAAGCCAAGCGGCTTGAACTTCTTGTTGATGTCTGCATACGCACCGATAACGCTCTTTCCTGTTCTTCTTCCGATTGCGATTTCAGTAATCATAAGCGTGAAACCAAATGTAACCGTCAGAATAATGTAAACCAGCAGGAAGATACCGCCACCGTATTTAGCCGCAAGATACGGGAAACGCCAGATGTTTCCAAGACCTACAGCAGACCCCGCCGCCGCAAGAATAAATCCGAGCTTAGAGCTGAAACCGCCCTTGCTTTCGGATTTGTTTGTTTTTGTACTCATAAATCAAATAGCTCCTTTTGTCGAAATTTGCACAATTACATTAATTATACCAGTTTTATGTATATCTTGTCAAGATAAATACACAATTTCAATGCCTAAAAACAAAATAATCATTGGAAATACCTGCCTTGACAAAATTCGATTTTGTGATATAATAAAAATTTAAACAGCTGATATTTACAAAATAACGAAACATTTAATTGAGAGGAAGCTAAAATATGTCAGTATCTTTGCATAAGGGTCAGGAAGTAAGTCTTTATAACGAAAACGGAGCTTTGACTAAGCTTCTTATCGGTCTTGGCTGGGACAGGGTAAAAAATAAAAGAGGCTTTTTTTCGCTCAGACAGCACCCTGTTGACTGTGACGCTTCCGCACTTATGCTGAAAGACGGAAAGCTCAGGGATAAAAAGGACCTGATATATTTCGGAAATCTTTGTCACAGCTCCGAAGCAGTACAACATATCGGAGATAATCTTACTGGTGTGGGCGATGGTGATGATGAGCAGATTATTGTTGAGCTTGATAAACTTCCCGAGGAGTATGACCGAATTGTAATTGTGGTGAATGTGTACGAGGCAGTTGCAAGAAAACAGCACTTTGGTCTTATCAAAAATGTATTTATCCGACTTGTTGATACAGACTGCGGCAAGGAAATGTACAGGTATGACCTCGCCGAGGATTATTCGGGTGCAACAGCAATGATTTTCGGTGAGCTTCGTAAAAGCGACAACGAATGGAAGTTTGTCGCCGTGGGGCAGGGCACAGACGATACCGAGTTAAGCGAAATGATAAAAAAGTATATGTAAAAGGAGCAGTACGATTATGAAAACTCAAAGCAGAATTTCTCCAGCAGCATACAAATCAGAAGGCTTTATCGGGAAATATCAAAGGCTTATCAAGGATACGGTTATTCCATATCAGTATACAGTCCTCTGTGATAATGCTCCTGATACTGAGAAAAGTCACGTTGTGCAGAATTTCATCAATGCAGGCAAGGCCGTAAAGGGCGAAGATACAGGCGACGGTTTTTACGGAATGGTTTTTCAGGACAGCGATGCAGCAAAGTGGATTGAAGCCGCTGCATATTCTCTTGCTGATTTTCCCGATGCGGAATTGGAAAAAACAGTTGACGAGCTTATCGAAAAGATTGAAGCTGCTCAGGATACCGACGGATATCTGAATACATATTTTACAATCAAGGATAAGGAAAAGCGTTGGACAAATCTTCTTGAAGGTCACGAGCTTTACTG
>JAZSHA010000145.1:0-5118 GCA_045533025.1 Oscillospiraceae bacterium | reverse complement strand
GATATGATTTCCGATTTGGCACGTCTTATCCGCATTCCGTCCGTAAAGGGCGAGGCTGAGGAGAATGCACCTTTCGGGAAAGAGCCTGCGAGGGCACTTGATGAGGTGCTGAAAATCTGCGGCGAGGCGGGTCTTTCGGTGCGCAACATCGACAACTATGTGGGTACGGCTGATTTTTACGAAACTGATACAATTCCTGAGCTCGGCGTGCTGAGCCATATGGACGTTGTACCTGTTGGCGGCGGTTGGAGCGTACCTCCGTTTGAACTTACACAAAAGGACGGCAAGCTTCTCGGCAGAGGTACAATCGATGATAAGGGTCCTGCAATTGCGGCACTCTACGCTGTAAAGGCAATCAAGGACAGCGGTCTGAAGCTTTCCAAAAACGTGCGTCTTGTTTTCGGCACGGACGAGGAATGCGGTTCAGGTGACCTTGAATATTATCTGAAAAAGGAAAAGCTTCCCGAAATGCTGTTTACTCCTGACGGAAGTTACCCTGTTATCAACGCTGAAAAGGGTCTGATGAGGGCTTCCTACACGGGTGCAATCTCCGAAAAAATCGTAAGCATAAAGGGCGGCACGGTTGTAAACGCTGTTCCTGAATATGCTGAGGCTGTACTTGCGGGTGCAGCTGTTGATACTGCAAAATACAGCTTTGAGGGTGTAACTCTTGAAACCGAAGCCTGCGGCGAAAATGTGAAGCTTATCGCAAAGGGCAAGAGCGCTCACGCTTCTCTCCCTGAGGGCGGAAAGAACGCTGTTACTGCACTTCTTACAGTTGTTGCTGACGTGACAGGCGACGAGATGATAAAGTCACTTGTGGAGATGTTCCCATACGGTGAAACTGACGGTGCTTGCGCAGGAATTAAGTGCTCCGACAAGATTTCGGGCGGACTCACAACTGTTCTCAGCGTTATCGACGGCGCTGACGGTAAGCTTATCGCAAAGCAGGATATCCGCTTCCCTATTGACAGAAAGTGCGCTGAAATTATTGCTATGATTGAAGCTAAGTCAAAGGAAAAGAGTCTTGCTTACAAGATTGATATGGCTATCGAGCCGCACTACGTTTCCGAGGACAGCGAGTTTGTTCAGAAGCTTCTTTCGGTGTACGAAACTGTTACGGGAGAAAAGGGCTACTGCGTTGCAATCGGCGGTGGCACCTACGTTCACGAAACTGAGGGCGGTGTAGCTTTCGGTGCTGAGTTCCCCGGTGATGACAACCATATGCACGGCGCTGATGAGTTTATCACGCTGGAAAGCTTTATAAAGAACGCAAAGATTTTTGCGGCGGCTATTTATTCGATTTGCAAATAATGTATACAGAAAACAAATAAGGGTACCGATTTTTCGGTACCCTTTTATTATGCGGTGATATTAAGCGTGGAGAACGGAAACCTTGTCACGGAGAATCATTGCCTGAGAATTCAGCTCTTCACAGCTTGCTGCGCTTTCCTCAGCGGTAGCGCTGTTTTCCTGAACAACCTCGGAGATTTCGTCGATACCCGACTTAACCTGCTGAACAGCTTCGGACTGTCTGATTGTCTGCTGAGCGATACCTTCGATAAGCTCGTTGGTTTCAGTTGTGATGTCGATAACCTTAGTCATTGTTTCAGCTGTTGTATGAGCGATTTCTGCGCCATTGTTTACAGCCTCGATACAAGTGGAGATAAGGTTGGAGGTTGTCTGAGCAGCCTCAGCGGACATTGTTGCAAGGCTTCTTACCTCGTCAGCAACAACTGCAAAGCCCTTACCTGCTTCGCCTGCACGTGCAGCCTCAACAGCAGCATTGAGCGCAAGGATATTTGTCTGGAAAGCGATATCTTCGATAGTCTGGATAATATTGTTGATTTCGGAAGCGCTTGTTTCGATGTTGTTCATAGCCTGAATCATTTCGGCAATCTGAACATTCTGGTCGTTTACCATATTGAGAGAGGTTTCGGAAAGCTCCTTCGCCTTTTCGGTGTGCTGTGCGTTGAGAGCAATCTGCTCGGTAATTTCTGCAACGGAAGCGGAGAGCTCCTCGGTAGCGGCAGCCTGACGGGTTGTACCCTCGGCAAGTGTTTCCGCACCGCTGGAAATCTGTTCGGAGCCGCTGTAAACCTCGTCAGCGGAAACGTTGATGCTTTCGATAAGGTCGCTCATCTTCTCACGAAGCTCCTGAGCAGCCTCGCCTATTCTTACGAAGTCGCCGTTGTAAGCAACCTCTGATTCGTAGCCGAAATCGCCCTGGGACATAGCGTCCATACGCTCGGAGATGTCACCAACGTAGCTGTTAAGCTTTGCAATAGCGGATTCAAGAGCGTAAGCAAGCTCGCCGATTTCGTCATTCTTGACCTTGCAGGTGATACCCGGATTGTTTCTGAGGTTGCCATGCTCCATTTCAACAGCCATATCCTTAACCATTACAATCGGAGCAGCAATATGCTTCTGAACGTAGATAAGAACAAAGATTGCCGCAGCTACAAGACAGATTGCTGCAATTATAATACCAAGCATTATAGCTGAGTTACGGTTATGAATCATTGTTGCGATAGGTGTACCTGTAAAGTAAGCACCTCTGATTACGCCCTTTTCGTCAACGATAGGGGTGTATGTAGCCATATATTTTTCACCGAAGAGTTCGGTAACCTGCTGGTAAACCTCGCCGTTTGTGATAACAACCTCACGGATTTCGCCGAGCATTGTTGTTCCGACAACTCTTTCGCCGGCGTCATCAACGAGTGTAGAGGAAATACGTGTTGCAACGCTCTGGTCATCATAGAAGATAGTAGCGTGGCTTCCTGTTTCCTCCTTAACGCTGTCAACAGCGTCAAAATCGCTGTAGGAGTAGCCTACGATAATGGAAACCTTGCCTGCCTTTGCAACGCTTCTGTAGTAGAGGTAAAGCTCTGAGTCAGCGGTAAGGCCGTTCTTGCTTGCGCCCATAGCTTCCATAATGCCCTCTGCGGAAAGGTTACAGTTTTCGGTTTTCATAGAAATGATACCGTCGCTGTTAATGAAAACGCCGAACATACCTGACGGTTTTTCAATACTGTTCCAGGTTTCGAGCATTTTAGCCTCGTCTTTAGCGTCAACAGCCTCAACAAAGACGCTGTCGTCCGCAAGAACTTTAGCAATCATAGCAGACTCCTCGCCCATAGTTTTCAGGTTATGCTGGAGCACGTTTGTAGCAATCTGAGCGGTTTCCTCCAGATTTTTTGTTTCGATATGAGTAAACAGAACGCTGAAGGCAACTGTTATTGACAGTGCAAGCACCAACAGCAGGGGATTTACAACGAGAAGTATGGATTTTCCTATTTTAGAAAGTTTCATATAACCAAGTCCTTTCGAAAGTGTCAATCAAAGTGTACTTTAAATAATTGTACTACTTTTCCCTGCATTTGTCAAGGTTGTTGTTGCCTTAATTGCACAAGCGGACACAAATTTTTATAGCTGTTTATGGGTGTTTTGCACAACAGCCTGCTTTTTCTCACGTTTTTTCCAGCTTGCATAGCCATATACATCATTCACAAGGAACATTGCAAAGCAGGCAATCATCGGCAGGTAGGAGATGTTTTCCATCGAAGCCAGCACCCACAGAATTATCAGCACCACGTCATTTGCGGCGTAAGCAAGGGCATAGTATGAGTTGCGGTACATCATAAGGTACGAAGCGAGGTAGCTGGTGATGATGGAAATAACGCTTATGAGCAGGTTAGGCGTGTCCAGCAGCTTCAGTACATACCCGAAAATTGCTGTAACCGCAGCACAGGAAAGCACCATAATCAAAGCTGTCTTACGGCTTAGCCTGCTTATTCGGACGGTATTCTTTTCCTCGGCGCTGGGGTTTTTCAGCCACGTTACAATCGAGAAAACAGCGATGGGCGCTGTCATTCCCATATAGGTAAGCATTTCCCCGTAGTAGCGGAAGCTGTAGGAGGTTATCGCATACAGCACGCTGAAAACAACCGTAAGTATCTGTCCCCATACATCGCCCCTTGCAACAAAAATAAGGGCGGTTACTCCGATAAGGGTTGCGGAGAGGGTTACAGGGTCGGTTTTCCCTGCAAGGATATTTGACACCGCAACCACAATCAGCGAAATTATCCAAAGGCACCATTCACGTTTTTTCAGACCTGCAAAGGGATTGTGAAGCATTTTGTATTTCTCCTTTCAAAACAAAAAGCACCTGCCGCACATCTTCAAAGACCTAACGATGCGCGGCAAGTGCTGAATTTCAATTCATCACTTTTCTACCCGGTGGCAGTAATGTATTGAATGTATTATAGCATATTATTCTGTAAATTTCAAGATATATTTCAATTGCAATAATTTAACACTGTATTCTCATTTTTATTGATATTGTTGTTGACAACATCTGCTGTTTATGTTATCATTTAAATAAGTATATTAATGTTCGCAGCAAGGAAGGTAATTTATGATAGGAAACAAGAAGGTAATCGGCATCTGCCTTACAAAGATACACGATATCTGTCGTGCCGATTATATCAATCGACTTCACTTTTTAAGTGAAAAAGCCGACTTCAAGCTGATGGTGTTCAACAGCTTCGTTGACTTCTATAACGGCAACGCATTTGATGACGGTGCCAAATCAATTTACGACATTATCAATTACGATATTGTCGATATTCTTGTTGTGATTTGTAACAGCTTCCATAATAAAGATATTGTTGCGGATATTATCAATAATGCGAAGAGCTGCGGCAAGCCTGTAATCCTTATCGGTGATACTGCCGAGGGCTGTTGGTCTATCTGTCCTGATTACAGAGAAACCTACAAGGAAATGCTCCGCCATATTATCGGCGAGCACGGCGTAAAGGATACCTTCTTCATCGGCGGAATGCACTCCGCAAGCGATACGGACACTATTACCCGCCTTGACTGCTATAAGGAAATCCTTGAAGAAAACGACATCACTTTTGATAAGGAAAGGGTTGGCTACGGTCAGTACTGGGAAGGCCCTGTAACAGAAATAGTTTATGAGCTTGTGAAGGACGGCAAAAAGCCTCCTCAGGCTATTATATGTGCAAACGACTATATGGCGTTCGCTGCTTGCAAGGAGCTTGCAAAGAACGGCTATTCCGTTCCCGAAGATGTTATTGTAACAGGCTTTGACGG
>JAZSHA010000038.1:0-7691 GCA_045533025.1 Oscillospiraceae bacterium | reverse complement strand
TTCGATGTAGAACTTTGTGCCGTTAGCAACAATCTTCTTAGCGTCTTCAATGCCAACTTCGTTCTGAGTTGCGCAAGGCATAACAACGTCAACCTTAACGCCCCATGGCTTTTCACCAGCGAAGAACTTAGCACCGAACTTATCAGCGTAATCCTGAACCTTATCACGGCCTGAAGCACGCATTTCGAGCATATAAGCAGCCTTTTCAGCTGTGATGCCGTTTTCATCGTAAACATATCCGTCAGGACCAGAAATTGTAAGAACCTTACCACCGAGCTCGTTAATCTTGAGAACTGCACCCCAAGCTACGTTACCGAAGCCAGAAACAGCGAATGTCTTACCCTTGATATCTTCGCCCCACTTCTTGAGTGTTTCATCACAGAAGTAAACAGCACCGTAACCTGTAGCTTCAGGACGGATAAGGCTACCGCCGTAAGAAATGCTCTTACCTGTGAGAACGCCATTTTCGAAGTTGTTGCAGATTCTCTTGTACTGACCGTAGAGGTAGCCGATTTCTCTTGCACCAACACCGATATCGCCAGCAGGAACGTCAACGCTTGCGCCGATGTGACGGTAGAGTTCAGTCATGAAGCTCTGGCAGAAACGCATGATTTCTCCGTCGGAACGGCCTCTTGGGTCAAAGTCGGAGCCGCCCTTACCGCCGCCGATTGGGAGACCTGTAAGGCTGTTCTTGAAGCACTGCTCAAAGCCAAGGAACTTGATGATGCTTGCGTTTACGGATGGATGGAAACGGAGACCGCCCTTGTAAGGACCGATTGCAGAGTTGAACTGGCATCTGTAGCCACGGTTTACCTGAATGTTGCCGTTGTCGTCAACCCAAGAAACTCTGAAGGAGATGAAACGTTCTGGTTCAACGATTCTGTCGATGATGCCGTTTGTTTCGAAAGACTTATCCTGTTCAACAACAGGTTCGAAAGATTCGAGAACTTCCTTTACAGCCTGAAGGAATTCAGGTTCGCCTGGATTACGCTTTTCAACCTGAGCGTAAACGCCGGCAAGGTATTCATTTTTAAATGCCATGGTAAAAATCCTCCCTATAAATTACAATTTAAGGCAGTAAGTGGTAAAAACAAAATACTACCCAACATTACAATATTCAGTATACTACATACAAACAAATTTTGCAAGAGTTTTTCAGAAAAAAATCCAAAATTTTTGAAAAAAAGTATATTTAGCCAAAAAGTAGGAGCAAAATGCAACTTTGAAAGTTAAATATTTCAAAATTAATATTTCAGAATGTTGACGCAAATTTTGTAATCGGGCATAAGTTGACCCACAACTGAATAGAAATTTCTGCTGTGGTCGGGGAAAATGAAATGAGCGTACTCGTGAATGAAAACGTATGCCGTACACATTTCGGGGTACAGCGCCAGACGGCTGTTCATCACGATTTTGCCCTTGGTGTAGTGACAGCTTCCCCAGCGTGATGTCATCTTCCGTATCTGTAATTCCGCCATCGGCACGTTGTATCCTTTGGCACGGAACATCTCACAAGTGCGCTTGTTCAGCGACTCAAATAGCTTTTTCGTTTCCTCAGCGAAGAACTTTTCCAGCAGTTTACCGACATGTTCTTCACTTTTTGTCTGTACAACCATTTCCTTATTATGTAAAAACACAGCTTCTTTTTGGGTAATTTCTATACATAAAGTATAATAATCCCCAAAATAACTTAAAGTATCACCACTTTGGTAGTTTGTGTCATCTGTCGGTAGCTGTGGCGCACTGCTTTTTACAGCGTATCTGTCCAGTGCATCAAAAATAAAATCCGACTTTTCACGGATAAAATCCTCGATGTGGCCGATTGTAACACGGCTGTTTGCGCTGACATAAACAAACCCGTCGGGTTTGATACGCAGGTTTAAATTCTTGACACGCTTTCGTGTTAAAATCCATTTTATCTCTCTGCCGTTGCAGGTAAGTGTGCGGAAATCAGTCATGGAAAGCCTCATCAACTGTTATCACAGGGAAGAAGCGTTCGTCCTCACGGCGGATACGTTCCTTTACAAGCTCGGTAATTTTATTTACCTCAGCAGGCTTGTGGGTGCTGCTGATAACCATATCAAAAATGAGATTTATTCTGTTCTCTCCGTCAGTAATTCTGAAATCGTGGATTGTTGCAGTAGAGTCAGTTGCAACAACACATTTATACACCATTTCCTTCAGTTCAGTTACATATTCATTGTCAACAGCGATAGGGTCGGTGTGTATAACTGTTTGGATACCAAGTTCGTTGAAGATTTTACGTTCGATTTCGTCAACAACCTCGTGCACCTGAACTGGGTCAGCCTTGTCGGGTACCTCTGCGTGCACTGAAGCAAAAACACGTCCCGGACCGTAGTCGTGTACGATAAGGTCGTGAGTACCCACGATAGTCTTATCGGAAAGCACCATTGTTGTGATAGAGTCAATTGTATCACGGGACGGGGGAGTGCCGAGAAGCAGGTCGATAGTGTCCTTGGCGAGATTGAAGCCGCTGTACATAATGAGAATTGACACGATAACGCCGATAAATCCGTCAATCTGGAACGGCAGGAAATAGCCGATAACCGTTGCGACAATTACAGCACTTGTAGAAATAACATCATTGATGCTGTCCTGTGCTGTAGCCTTCATAACGGAAGAATTGATTTTCTTTGCAATGTGGTTATAGCAGAAGAACATCCACAGCTTTACCAGCACTGATGCCGCAAGGATTATAGTCATTGGAACGCTGAAATTCATTTCTTCTGGGTGCAGGATTTTGTCAATGCCGCCCTTGACAAGCTCAAAGCCCACAAGCATAATGATAAATGAAACGATAAGCGAGGAAACATACTCAAATCTGCCGTGACCGAAAGGGTGTTCACGGTCGGGGAGACGGTTTGCCATTTTTGCACCGATTATTGCTACAATGCAGCTGCCCATATCGGAAAGGTTGTTGAAAGCGTCGGAGGTTATAGCGATACTGTTCATGATTGTGCCGATAACAAGCTTCAGCACGAACAGAAAAATGTTGCACACTGCACCGATTACACCGCCGAGAATGGAATAATTCTGACGGACGGTTTTATCAGCAGTATTTTCGCTGTCCTTTACAAATGTTTTTACAAGAAGTTTTATCATATCTGTTGCACCCCGATATAAAATTTTGCACCCACAAAATGCGGGTGCTTAAATATTGTATCAAATAAAGTAATTCATATAAATATATGCCGCAGCAGCAAGGATTAGCACAGCTGTAAAGATTATCAGCAGAATTTTTCCGATGTTTCTTCTTGGTTTTTCTTCCTCAAACACGGAAAATGTCTCCTTAAAATCACGCTGCATTTCCTTGATATCCTGTTCAAGCATACGGATTTTCTGTTTATCCGTAAGGGGCTTGTCGGTTTTCTGTTTCGGCATATTAATCATTCCCGTCTTAATATCTTAGTCGGAATTTTTCTCAGCTTCTTCGAGTGCCTTAGCTGCCTTAATCATTATAGCGCATTCAAGACGCTTCTTCTGCATTTCGCAGGCAAGCTTGTAGGAGTTAAGGATATTGCCTGCGTAGATGAAGTTGTTTGCGTTACAGCCACCGCTGCAATAGAACTTCGCCCAGCACTTCTTACATTCTTCCTTGGTGTAGATGTGTGCCTTGGCAAAATCGTTCTTCATTTCCATATTGAAGCTGCCGTCATTGAGGTTACCCATCTTGTATTCATCGTAACCGACAAACTGGTGACAAGGGTAAATATCTCCCTCAGGAGTAATTGCAACATACTCGTTACCGCTTCCGCAGCCTCTCAGGCGCTTGATTGCACAAGGTCCCTGGTCAAGGTCCAGCATAAAGTGGAAGAAGTTGAAGTGTTTGCCCTGCTTATCGTGTTCAAGAATGATATTTGCAAGCTTTTCATATTCAGAGAAAATTGCAGGCAGGTCACGTTCGGTAAGTGCATATCCCATAGCTGGTTCAGCAACAACCGGCTCAACGGAAATCTGGTCGAAGCCCTCGTTGTAGAGATGAACAACGTCCTCAGCAAAGTCAAGATTGTACTTTGTAAATGTACCTCTTACATAGTAATTCTCATAATTTCTCTTTTCAGCAAGCTGCTTGTACTTATCCATAATTCTGTCATAGCAGCCTGTTCCGTCAACACGCTTTCTTACACGGTCATTTACGCACTTTCTACCGTCAACGGACATAACAACGTTGGACATTTCCTTGTTGATGAAGTCCATTTTTTCCTCATCAAGAAGCATACCGTTTGTGGTGATAGTGAAACGGAAACGCTTGCCGTACTCAGCTTCCTTGCTTCTGCCGTACTCAACAAGCTGTTTTACAACGTCCCAGTTCATAAGGGGCTCGCCACCGAAGAAGTCCAGCTCAAGGTTTTCACGGTCGCCCGAATTTTCAAGCAGGAAATCCATAGCCTTTTTACCTGTTTCAAAATCCATATGCATACGCTTGCCGAGACCGTAATCGCCTGTTGAAGCAAAGCAGTATTCACATCTGAGGTTGCAGTCCTGCTCAACCAGCAGACACATAGCCTTTACAGGTGCAGCAACGGAATATTTTGCAAAACGTTCATAATCGTCCTCGGAGAAGAGAATACCATCGTTATAAAGCTCAACAACTTCCTTGTAGCAGCTCTTTATATCCTCAGGTGCGTAAAAGCGGGAGAGTTTCTCCACAACCTTTTCAGGGCACTCCTCATCAAATGGTGGTTCAACGTTGTCGAGAATATCATAAGTAAGCTCGTCCACGAGATGAACGCCGCCGCTGTGTACGTCAAGAACAATATTGAGTCCGTTGAGTTTATACTTGTGTATCATAATCTTCAATCCTTTTCAATGTGTAAGTATAGAAAAAATCCCCAACATATACAATATAATGTCGGGAAAAAACAACTTTTCAATAAAGCAAATAAGGGACATTACTGTCCCTTAATACTCCATTCGTCAGTGCGGAATTACTTTTCGCACTTCTGGTTAGCAACTGTGCAGGAAGTCTTGCAAGCAGACTGACAGGAAGCCTGGCACTTGCCGCAGCCGCCCTTAGCAGCAGTCTTCTTCAGGTTAGCCTTGTTGATTGTAAGAATGTGCTTCATAAGAAACCCTCCGATAAAAATAGATTACAAGTATTATACCACAGATTTTGTCATATTGCAATAGTCATTTTAACGAAATCTTTGGGGAGAATTTACACCAATTATACCACCCAGTGAAGAACATACCAATATTATTAATAGTTTAGTAAAAAAGCCGCCTACAGAGAAGCTTCTTACAAATATAATTCCGCCCAAAAAGGTTACAGCGAAAATTATTGCGCCGCATAGAAGTCCCGTTTTCAAGCCATTTTTTCTGCGCTTTTTGGCAGCTATATAGCTTGCACCGAAGCAGCCTGCACACAAAGCGATACTTGACATAACGGTAAATGCTCCATCACTCAAATCGATAACCGAAGCTATTCCCGAAAAAATCAGCAAGGTGACGAAAACGGCTCCGAAACAAGCAAAAATTGAGTACACAGCAGATGTTATATGTTCCTTGCGAAGCCGTTGTGCAGGTGTTTTACGCATAAAAAATCCCCCATTCCGAATATTGCTAAATTATATTCGGAGCGAGGGATTATTATTCTTTAATGGAAAATTACTTTTTGCAACGAAATTACTTCTTGCTGATTTCTTCCTCAGGCATATCGTGAACTGTAGCATTTTCGGAAATAGCCCAGAGCTTAACACGAATCTTGCTGCGGTCACCGCCTGTTTCGATTACAACAGTGTCCTCAGTCTTGCGGACAACAATACCTGTGATACCGCCGATTGTTGTAACCTCGTCGCCAATCTGGAGATTATCACGGAGCTGCTTAGCTTCCTTTTCCTTCTTCTTCTGTGGACGAATCATAAAGAAATAGAAAACAACAATAAGCAGACCGAAAGAAAAAATCATATAAATGATAGAACCTGTCATACTTGCCTGCTGAGCAGCTGCATCACCTGTAGCCGCTGTATTTGCTGCTGTAAGCATTACGTTTAAAAGTGCTGAATTCATTGAAAAATCCTCCTGTAAAATAAAACAATACTATTATTATACCATTATTTCCCGAAGTTGCAAGGGTTTTCACAAAAATTTTATTTATTCAATGTCAAAAGCGTTCATTTCCGTCCACACAGGGTAGTATCCTGCTTTTCTTGCTGTATTTTGAGAAGCAATGTTGCCGCTCCAAGTGCTGTAATATGGGATTGCGCCGTGCATAAAAACCGCCTGAGTAAGTGCAGAAACAAGCTCTGTAGCAATGCCTATTCCACGATATTCGGGGAGTACGTCAATTCCAATCTGCCAGAAACGCTCGCTGTCGTTGCTTGCGCCTGCCATACCAACAATTTGACCGCCGTTGAGTGCGCATACTGCAAGCACGTCGTGACGTGGCTTTGTTGAGTCATACATAAGGGCATTGCTGAAACCCTTGACGGGATAAAGCTCGGAAATGATTTCGGGTTTTTCGTAAAATCTCAGCTTGAATTTGTTGCTGGGAATATATTTGTACGGTGTAACGGGCAGGAAGAAAATGCTGTTGAAGGCGATTGCTTTGTTGTATTTGGCAAGCTGGGAATTGATTTTCCAAATTTTCGTCTGCTCAAAAATTTCAGCGCCGTTGTATTTGCTCAGCAAATCATTTGCGAAGTTCAGCATTTCGCTTGCGGCGGTTATAACAGTACCGTTTCCCATAGTTGCCGCTTTGAAAAAATCAGGCTCAGCACGGAAAATTCTTCGTCCCTCGGTTATGCGCGCAAGAGTAGCCCTGTTGCCCTTACGGACAAAATCCTCAGGGTTGCAGCAGTAATCGAGAGCAAGCTGTGCAGCTGCCGCTGAAATAAGCTCATTTTTAAACATTGTTTTCACCGTTTTCTTCCAAGTAAATGCCGTGGAGATAATCATTCAGCAAATTCCAGCCTATGCTGTCATAACGTAAAATCTGCTGTGCATATTTGAGAGGAAACCATTCTGCTTTGTCAACCTCAACGGACAATGCAAATTCGTCCTTTTTCACCTTGCAGATGTAGCCAAGCATAAGGTTGTCCTTTTTCTCGTAGTAGTAGCTTCCGATGTATTTGTAGGAAACAACGTCCAGCCCGATTTCCTCCTTGACCTCACGGACAACGGTAGTTTCGGGTGTTTCGCCCTGCTTGATGTAGCCTGCAACGTTGATGTAATTGTTGGAAACGTAGTCCTGCTGGATGAGAGCGATTTCCTTGTTGTCCTCGGTAACGCAGAGGCAGATTACGCAAGCGTAGGAAAAAGGAAAGAAAGGTCTTTTGCAGCTTCCGCAGTAGGGAATTGCACCCTCGTCACCGCAGACCTTTGGAAAAAGCTTTTCGCCGCACTGTGGGCAGTAGGAAAAGTTCATAGGAGTCCTCCGTTAGTTGTTGGTTTTGTAAGCAAGTGCCTGAAGCGCAAGGAGATAGCCGTCCTTGCCGAAGCCGAAAAGGCTTCCCGAGCAAACGGGAGCGATAACGGAATTGTGGCGGAATTCCTCACGGGCGCAGATGTTGGAGATATGCACCTCAATTACGGGAATTTTTATCGCCGAAATAGCGTCACGGATTGCATAGCTGTAATGTGTGTATGCGCCTGCGTTGAGGATTACACCGCACTTGTCAAGACGTGCCGCATGAAGCTTGTCAATGATTTCGCCCTCGTGATTGGACTGG
>JAZSHA010000205.1:0-7164 GCA_045533025.1 Oscillospiraceae bacterium | reverse complement strand
CATTTTACCGTCGCATCAATGCAGTATTCCGTCTGCAGACCAACCACAATAATTTCTTTTTCACCCTTACCACGAAGATACTCAAGCAAGCCTGTACCATTAAATGAACTGTTTACAAACTTGTCGAAAATTCGTTCATCAGACATAGGTGCAATTTCTTCATAAATCTCAAACCCGTCAGTACCCTTTGTCAATGCTTGTCCAACACCGTCATCGTGTCTGACATAAATAACCTCAACATTGTTTTTTCGCGCTTTTTCAATTAACAGCTTTACATTTGAAATAAACGTGTCAAAATTGTATAGCTTTTCATTTGTAATAAGCTTCTGTACATCAACAACCAATAATACCATAAATTCCCTCCTAAATCCCCACAAAATCAAAATCAGGTGTGTATTCCTCCTTAGCCGAGGACTTCTCCTGCATAAACCCGTCTAAACCAAGTTCTTCCGCTTTGTTGAGCACAAACTTATACTCAAACGTGGAAATACGCCTCGAAAGTTCCTTGAATTCATTGCTACGATAAAACGGCGTGTACTGACTCATAAGGCTGATTAAAACTTCATCTTTAGACAGATTTTCAGCAATCCATTCCAGTACTTTAACCGAATCATGCCTGTGAGTCGGCAGGGTAAGGTGTCTTATAACCAAACCTCTCTGCATAATCCCATTTTCATCAAGCTTATACCGCCCAACCTGCCTGTACATTTCTTTCAACGCTTCAGTAACAACCTCAAAATAATTCTCCGCCGAGGAATATTTCTTTGCAAGCTCATTGTCATAATATTTGAAATCAGGCAGGTAAATGTCAACATATCCCTCAAGCATTTTCAGCGTTTCGATACGCTCATATCCGCCCGTGTTGTATACAATCGGAATAGCAAGCTTATCCCTGCACAAATCCAGCGCTTCAATAATCTGTGGAATAAACTGAGTAGGGCTGACAAGATTGATATTATGCGCTCCTTTTTCCTGCAATTCAAGAAAAATCTCCGCAAGCCTGTCTATCGTAATTTCCTTGCCGTGTCCCTCACAGGATATTCTGTAATTCTGACAAAAACGGCATTTCAGACAGCATCCTGAAAAAAACACCGTACCCGACCCATTTGTACCCGAAATGCAAGGCTCCTCCCACATATGCAGATAAGCCTTTGCCGCACGGAGAACAGCCTTTTCTCCGCAGAAGCCCGTTCCGTTATATCTGTCAATTCCGCATTGCCGAGGGCAAAGTGTGCAGTTATGTAAATCCATAATAACTCTCCATAAGTAAAAAATGATATATACTATTATAACATATAAATTATTATCTGTAAATTGTTGAAATCGTGGTGGGATATTGGTATAATATATGTGTATATCAAAATCAACGGGGGAATAACATGAAAACCGTACTCATAACAGGTGCATCAAGAGGGATAGGCAGAGCTACCGCTGTAACTTTTGCAAAAAACGGCTATAACGTTGCCGTAAATTACAATAAATCATCCGAAACAGCAGAAAACCTTTGTTCAGAGCTTGAACAATTAGGTGTAAAGTCAAAAGCTTTCCAGGCTGATGTTGCTGATAAATCCGCAGTAAATGAAATGATTAAGCAAATTGAAGCTGATTTGGGACAAATAACTGTACTTGTCAATAACGCAGGTATTGCCGAACAAGCACTATTTTCTGATATTTCCGAGGAAATGTGGGACAGAATGTTCGGCATCAATGTAAAAGGTGCATATAACTGCACTCAGGCTGTTCTGCCACATATGATACACAATAAATATGGCAGAATAATCAACGTATCCTCAATGTGGGGCATTTCTGGCGCTTCCTGTGAAGTGCATTATTCCGCATCAAAAGCTGCACTTATCGGCTTTACCAAAGCCCTTGCTAAAGAAGTGGGTCTTTCGGGAATAACCGTAAACTGTGTTGCCCCAGGAGTAATTGCAACCGAAATGAACGGACATCTCTCCGATGATATTATCGAAGAATTAAAAAATGAAACCCCTCTCAACAGAATAGGAACTCCCGAAGATGTTGCCGAAGCGATTTACTTCCTTGCTTCCGATAAAGCAGGCTTCATTACAGGACAAACCCTGTCTGTTGACGGCGGATTTATAGTGTAAAGGAGTTTGCCATGACAGCAAAAGAACTTGTGCAGATTACTTCACAGATAGGCTGTATGCTTCTTGAATACGGTGCTGAAATATATCGTGTCGAGGACAGCGTAATTCGTATAGCTGCCGCATATGGATTTAATACTGTGGATAAAACAATTGAGGTTTTTGCTATTCCTACCAGCCTTATTATTACTGTAAACAATGGCGAAGAAGCTCCGATTACACAAATGAGAAGCATTATGCACCGTGAAACCAACCTTGACAGGGTTGACAAGCTTAACAACTTGTCACGTTTTATTTGTACCGAAAAGCCTGACGTTTCCATTATCAAGCGTCACCTTGAAGAAATAAAGAACCGTAAAGTGTATAAATATCCTATTCAGATTATAAGCTATGCTGTGGTTGGTGCAACATTTGCGCTGTTCTTCGGAGGAAAGCTTCCCGACGCAGCCGTTGCCGCTGTTATATCAATTATTGTATGGTTTGTTTCAAATTCTGTAAATAAAATCAAACCCAGCGTTTTCTTTGAAAGTGTAATTTGTTCTGTCGTAACAGCTTCTTTAGCGGTAATAATATCGAGAATTGGTCTTACAGACGGTTTTGACAAGGTAATAATCGGCGTGTCAATGAACCTTGTCCCGGGAATAACCCTTACAAACTGTATGCGCGACTTTATAGCAGGGGACTTCCTTGCAGGTATGTATACCCTTGTTGAAGCTTTACTCGTAGCTGTTGGAATGGCAGTTGGTGCCGCAGCGGCAATTGCACTGTTTACTATTATATAAGGAGGAATTATAATGCAAATTGATAATGCTTTACAGCAGATAATTCTTCCGTGTCTGTATAGCCTGATTGCTTCAATAGCTTTTGGAGTACAGTTCAATATAAAGCTTCGCCATATGATTATGGCAGGAATTGGCGGAACTCTTACTCAGTTTATATTTCTTGCCTTTGAATTAAGCGGAACAGCAGAAATGCTCTGCTATTTTTTCTCAGCAGCAGCTGTGTCTGTTTACTCAGAAATAATGGCAAGACGTCTTCACGTTCCGGTGAATATGTATCTTGTTATCGGAATAATCCCGCTCGTACCTGGGGGATATATGTATAATACAATGATAACCCTCATAGGCGGAGATACAAATATGTTTTTTGAAATGTTCCTTACTGCTGTTGGAATAGCAGGTTCAATCGCAATGGGAGTTTTTGCTGTTTCCGCTCTTGTAAGATTGATACGCATTATAGGGCACAAGACAATAAGGCTGTAAAGCGTTTTCGCTATACAGTCTTATTCATTTTTCAGCTTGTAAGGCAGTAAAGCTTGATAGTCAATAATGCACAAATTTAATTGCATTTTTTGTATAATCAACCTTTTCTGTAATTATTGACAAACCACCTCAAATACTATATACTTGTATTCAATGACGTTTGAAACACAATATGTTGTGGTTGGTATAAATGAGGAGGTACAATATTTATGATTACACAAATCAGAAAAAGAGATGGCAGAGTAGTAACCTTCAATATTGAAAAGATTGCTCAGGCTATATATAAAGCTGCTCAATCCGTAGGCGGTAGTGACTACAATACGGCATTGGAACTTGCCGATAAGGTATGTGACGCTGTTGAAATCAAGTACGGTAAATGTGTTCCAACTGTTGAACAGGTTCAGGATATGGTTGAAAAGGTGCTCGTTGAAGACGGACACGCTAAAACAGCAAAGTCCTATATCCTTTATCGTTCTTCAAGAACACGTGCACGTGAAATGAATACAAAGCTTATGAAGGTTTATGAAGACCTTACATTTAAAGCTGCAAAGGATAGCGATATCAAGCGTGAAAACGCAAATATCAATGCCGATACAGCAATGGGTACTATGCTTAAGTACGGCTCTGAAGGTGCAAAGCAGTTCTATGAGATGTATGTCCTCGACCCTAAGCATGCAAAGGCTCATAACGAGGGCGATATTCATATCCACGACCTTGATTACCTCACACTGACAACAACCTGCTGTCAGATTGACCTTATCAAGCTGTTCAAGAATGGATTTTCCACAGGTCACGGTTTCCTCCGTGAACCAAACGATATCTACAGCTATTCCGCACTTGCTTGTATTGCAATTCAGTCTGACCAGAATGACCAGCATGGCGGACAGAGCGTACCCAACTTTGAATATGCAATGGCTGAGGGCGTAAAGAAAACATATCGCAAGAAATATGTTTACAATATTGCCCGCTGCCTTGAAATGATTGCCAAGCTTGATGACGGTCAGGAAATCAGTGATAAAATTGCTGAAGAAATCTGGGAAGAAAAGGGGATTTATCCTGTTCTTGGCAATGATAACGGTTATAAGGAAGCTGAATTTGAAAAGCTTTGCAGGTATGTTGACGCTGCAACTGCTGAAAGAATTCAGAAGTTTAACTTTGACAATACTCTCAAGGAAGTTGACCGTGCTACATATCAGGCTATGGAAGCACTTATCCATAACCTCAACACAATGAATAGCCGTGCAGGTGCACAGGTTCCGTTCAGCTCCATCAACTACGGTCTTGATACTTCACTCGAAGGAAGAATGGTTATCAAGAATGTTCTCCTTGCTCACGAAGCAGGTCTTGGAAACGGCGAAACACCGATTTTCCCAATCCATATCTTCAAAATTAAGGAAGGCATCAACTATAATCCTGAAGACCCTAACTATGATATGTTCAAGCTTGCTTGTCGTGTATCAGCAAAGCGTCTGTTCCCGAACTTCTCCTTTATTGATGCACCATACAACCTCAAGTATTATAAAGAAGGCGATTATAATACAGAAGTTGCATATATGGGTTGTCGTACAAGAGTTATCGGTAATTCCTATGACCCGTCCCGTGAAATTGTAACTGGCAGAGGTAATCTCAGCTTTACTTCCGTAAATCTTCCACGTCTTGCTATCAAGGCAAATCATAACGTTGGCGCATTCTTTGAAAGTCTTGACGAAACAATGGACCTTGTTTGCGAACAGCTTATGGCAAGATATAAAATTCAGGCTCAGAAGTGTGTAAGAAACTATCCTTTCCTTATGGGCCAAGGTATTTGGATTGACTCCGATAAGCTTGGACCAAATGACCAGGTAGGTGAGGTTCTTAAGCACGGTACACTTTCTATGGGCTTTATCGGTCTTGCAGAATGTCTTAAGGCGCTTGTTGGCAAACACCACGGTGAAGACGAAGAAGCAAGAAAGCTTGGTCAGGAAATCATTTCTCACATGAGAGCAAGAATGGACGAAGAGACAAAACGTTCAGGCATGAACTATACACTCCTTGCTACACCTGCTGAAGGACTTTCCGGCAGATTTATCCGTATGGACAAGAAACTTTTCGGTGAAATCAAGGGAGTAACTGATAAGGATTACTATACAAACTCTTTCCACGTTCCTGTATATTATCCTATTAATGCTTTCGATAAGATTAAGATTGAAGCACCTTACCACGAACTCACTAATGCAGGTCACATCAGTTATGTTGAACTCGACGGTGACCCGCTTAATAACCTTTCCGCATTTGAAAAGATTGTTCGTTGTATGAAGGAGTCTGGTATCGGCTACGGTTCTATCAACCATCCTGTTGACAGAGACCCTGTATGCGGATATACAGGCATTATCGGTGATACCTGTCCTAAGTGCGGACGTCACGAGGGCGACGATGGTCTTGAATTTGAACGTATCAGAAGAATTACAGGCTACCTCGTAGGTACACTTGACAGATTTAACGATGCTAAGCTTGCAGAGGTTCGTGACCGTGTTAAGCACAATGTCTGAGGTTGATTAAAATGCTTTCAGAAAAAATAAGAATTGCAGGAACTGTCAACGACTCAATTGTTGACGGTCCTGGAATACGTTTTGCAATATTTACTCAGGGTTGTCCTCACCATTGTGAAGGCTGTCATAATCCTCATACACACGATTTTGAAGCAGGGGAGCTTGTTACTCTTGAATGCCTGCTCGAAAAAATCAAGGCTAATCCGCTTCTCGACGGAGTAACTTACAGCGGAGGTGAACCGTTTTGTCAAGCTGAACAGCTATACAAGCTTGGCATTGAAATTAAAAAGCTGGGTATGAATATTGTAACTTATACAGGTTATACCTTTGAATATCTTACGGAACACGCAAATTCGCAGAATTTTTACAATGAACTACTTTCTGTAACAGATTATCTCGTTGACGGTCCGTTTGAGCTTGATAAAAGAAATATTCTGCTGAAATTCAAAGGCAGCTCCAATCAGCGTATAATTAACGTAAAGAAAAGCCTTTTCGAAAAAAAAGTTGTTGAAGCTGAGCTGTAATACTTGAAAAAACATAAAAAAAGTGTTATATTAGAATATGATTAAACTAAAAGGAGCTTAACCTTGAAGCATATTCGAAATATAACACTTATTTTTTTTGTTTTCATAACAATCCTTTTTACTTCGTCCTGTAAAGAAGATGACGGTTCAGGGTATATTTTTAAGATAAATATAGAAAATAATCCCCAAAATCTTGACGCGCAAATGGCGTCAGATAAAGAGTCAATTATGATTATTACAAATATGATGGAAGGTCTGATGAAAAAGCAAGAGTCAGGTGCAATTGTCCCCGCTGCCGCTGAAAGCTTTGAAATGTCAGAGGACGGTCTTACCTATACATTTTATCTTAAACAAAATCAACAATGGGATACCTTAGCGGATTTTACTGCAGAAGTTACAGCTGATGACTTCGTTTTTGCCTTTCAGCGTCTGTTTGATAAAGAAACCAATTCTCCACATAGCAAGGATTATTTATGTATAAAAAATTCCGCAGCAATTCTTAACGGAGTAGCAAATATAAATGAGCTTGGTGTAAAGGCTGTTGATAAATATACTGTCGAATTCAAACTGGAATATCCATATTATGACTTTTTAAATCTTCTTACACAAAGCTCAGCAATGCCTTGTAACCGTGAATTCTTTGAATTTACAAAAGGCAAGTATGGCATGTCAGCAGAAGCAACAGCTTCAAACGGTGCATTTTACCTTAAAGAGTGGAATTATGACAAGTCGGAGGCCAAGC
>JAZSHA010000199.1:0-15407 GCA_045533025.1 Oscillospiraceae bacterium | reverse complement strand
AAACACCGATGATGATTAAGTCCACACCTGAGGGCGCACGTGACTATCTTGTTCCTTCAAGAGTTCACCCGGGCAAGTTCTACGCTCTCCCACAGTCCCCGCAGATTTACAAGCAGCTCCTTATGATTTCAGGCTTTGACCGTTATATCCAGCTTGCACGCTGCTTCCGTGACGAGGACCTTCGTGCTGACAGACAGCCTGAGTTCACACAGATTGACCTTGAAATGTCATTCGTTGACGTTGATGATATTATGGAAATAGGCGAGGGCCTCATCAAGCGTCTTTTCAACGAGGTTATGGATATCGAAATCCCTACTCCGCTGCCAAGACTCACGTACACAGACGCTATGAACCGTTACGGCTCCGACAAGCCTGATACACGTTTCGGTATGGAAATTCAGGACATCTCCGATATGGTCAAGTCCTGCGGCTTCGGCGTATTCACTTCCGCAATTGAGGCAGGCGGCTCTGTTCGTGCAATCGTTGCAAAGAATGGCGCTTCCGTGCTGACAAGAAAGGAAATTGACAAGCTTACCGAATACGTTCGCGGTATCGGTGCTAAGGGTCTTGCTTACGTTCGTTGGGTTGACGACGCACCAAACTGCTCCTTCGCAAAGTTTATGGGCGAGGGCGAGGTTGACGCTATCCTCGCAAAAATCGGTGCAGAAAAGGGCGACGTTGTCCTCATCGTTGCCGACAAGAACAGCACTACCCTCTCCACCCTCGGTGCACTCCGTCTCAAGGTTGCAAAGCAGCTTGATATGATTCCTGAGGGCAAGTACAACTTCCTCTGGATTACCGAGTTCCCATTCTTTGAAAAGGACGAGGAAAGCGGCGAGTGGCTTGCAATGCACCACCCATTCACAATGCCTATGGACGAGTGTATCCAGTACCTCGACAGCAACCCTGAAAAGGTATTTGCTAAGGCTTATGACCTCGTGCTCAACGGCACAGAGCTTTCCAGCGGTTCAATCCGTATCACAGACTATGAGCTCCAGCAGAAGATGTTCAAGGCTCTCGGTCTTACTGATGAGGAAATCGAAGCGAAGTTCGGCTTCCTTGTTGACGCATACAAGTACGGTGCAGCTCCACACGGCGGTATGGGTATCGGCCTTGACCGTCTTGCAATGATTATGTGCGGCGCTGACAGCCTCCGTGACGTAACCGCATTCCCTAAAGTACAGAACGCTTCCGAGCTTATGTCTGCTTGCCCTGCTACTGTTGACAAGGACAGCCTTGATATCCTCGGTATTGCTGTTACTGTGGAAGAAAAGAAGGAAGAGGAATAATTTATAAAATCAAGAGTGCAAAGTAATAAAAAAACTTTGCACTCTCACTTTAAAAAGGGGTAACACTATGCTGAGAAAAATTTTCACATTAACTGCCGCATTGCTTATTGCTTTGCTTCTGACAGCCTGCGGAAAAAACTATGATTTTTCACAGTTTGAACTGACCGAAGCAATGGGCGTGAAGAAGGAAGTTTTCGATGAAATGGACGTCAATGGCGGCGCTGACGATGTTGACAACGAGTTGATGCAGGATGCTATGAATATGGCAGGGGTGGATTTTTACTCCTACAGCTTTGCTCACAGCGATTCAGATATGGAGTACGACCTGATTGAATTAACCTTCAGCAACGGCAAGGTCGCAGGAGTTTCGCTATCGTCAATTACCTTTGAAGATTTGACGATAGTTCCATCTGAATACGCTGTTCTGGGAATTTGCGCAGGCGACAAAATCTCCGACGCTGAAGCTAAGGCTGAGGCTTATTTCGGCGAAAAAGGCTCTGCACTTTCCTATGACAAGGAAATGTGGGTACTTACAGACGGGGTTCACGATTACATCAGCTACGGTGACTTTTCGGGGAAAAAGGGATACCTCCAGATAACTGTAAACCGTGAAGAAGATGTTGTTATGAAGATTGAATACAGTAAATACTGAAAAAAAGCTGTTGCTTGATGCAACAGCTTTTTGTTTTATTCAACTACAAACGGGTCTTTGGTTTCCTCGCTATTATCTTCATCTGTAGGGGCAGCATAGCCTGAAAAAGAGGTTGTATCCGCTTCAAGTGTTATATCCACATCAAACTCGTAGCCTTCTCCTGCCACGGGTTTTCTGAATATTGTCAGCGTCAGCGTGTCCCCTGGGAGCTTGGCTGCGAGGATTTCGGTAACCTCCTCTGCGCCGTAAACCCTTACTCCGTCCATTGCTGTAATAACGTCGTAAGGAATAAGCCCTGCATTTGCAACGCTGCAGGTCGGGTCGATTTCCATTACGCAGAGTCCCGATTTGATTTCGTAGCTGCTTGCCAAGGCGTCACCGATTTCAACATAGGAAATACCTACTTTAGTTCTTGAGGAAACATATCCGTAAGCGATAAGGTCCTCAATAATCGGCACAGCGTCATCAATTGCAATGCTGAAACCGATATTTTCATAGGTTTCGTGATTCATAAGCGCAACAGCAATTCCCACAACCTGACCGTACATATTAACCATTGCACCACCCGAATTTCCTGGGTTCAGAGCTGCGTCGGACTGTATACAGAGAATTGTGGAGCTGTTGATATAATCGGTATTGATTTCACGTCCCAAACCCGTAACATAACCGTAGGTAACTGTATTTTCAAAGCCGCCGCCTGCACCTGCAATTGCAACAGCCTCACCAATTACAAGGTTTGCAGACGTACCGAACTGTGCAGGGGTAAGGTCTGTTCTGTCGACCTTGATTACCGCAAGGTCGCTTTTCTTGTCCATACCGACAATGACAGCCTCGGCTTCTGTTCCGTCATAAAATTCAACAGCGAAATCTGTTTTTCCGTCAACAACGTGAGCGTTTGTAACGATATATCCGTCAGCTGTAACAATTACACCTGAGCCTGAGGAAACGTGAGTATATGGCACCTCATCAAAGGTTTTTATCTGCACCTGAGAAGGGAGAATTGTTTTTGCCACACCCACGGGAGTAAGCAGACCTGTTTCCTCGTTCTCGTAAAATTCCTCTTCAAGAACAGGCTTTTCAGCTGTCGGCAGTTCGATTACAACGTGTTCAGCCTTCTGTGAAGCTATGCTGTCAAAAACAGACGGGGTTTCAGAAGCTTTTTCGTTAAGTCTTGCAATCAGCACAACCAGCAGAACAACAATTGCTATCAGGACAGCTATTACCGAAATGAGTCCCCAGAAGCAGCCCATTGAAATGCGCTTTTTTTCAGGCTCTTTCGGAAGGGTATCCGACTCCTGTTCAGGCATATCGTAATTCTGCGGAATAGAATAGCGGGAAGCCTCATCAGGTACGTTATCCTGTTCTACATTGTTTATCTTGTTTTCATCAAAGTTATTGTCCATTAAAACCTCCGTTAAGAGAAGTATTTACAGATTTGAAAGCCATATGCTTATCTGCGTTCATTTACAGCTTTTTTCAGACTGAAAGAAAATTCGGTAAAGCTGTCCGGCTCGCTGCTTACACGGATAGTACCGCCGTGCAGCTTGATGATAGAGCTGACAATGGAAAGACCGAGACCAACTCCGCCGGGGTCAATACCTCTCGACTCATCGGTTTTATAAAAACGCTCGAAAACCTTGGAGATTTCCTTTTCCTTCAGGCCTTCACCGCTGTTTCTGATAGAAATTCTGCGCATATCGTCTTCCTCAGCAAATTCAAAGCGGATATATCCGCCGTTGTCAACGAATTTGACAGCATTTTCAACCAGATTGTAAACAACCTGCTGAGCAAGGTCAGGGTCAGCGTTGAGCCTTACAGCACCAGTATCAAGTCCCTGAATGTCAATATTCTTTTCCTCTATACGCTTTTCGAAGTTCAGCAGTGTCTGAAGAATAACAGGAACAATATCAAAATCCTCCGTAGAGAGATTAAGCTCACCCGACTCATACTTTGAGATGTTCAGCATTGAGCGCACCAGTCGTGCCAGACGATTTACCTCCTTGGAAACAATTCTGAGGTAATGAGTATGCTGTTCCTCTGGAATTGTTCCGTCAAGAATGCCGTCAACAAAGCCGCCGATAGTTGTCATAGGTGTTTTAAGCTCGTGGGAAACATTGGATATAAATGTTTTTCTTGTATCCTCAATTTCTTCAAGGGAGCTTGCCATTTCATTCAGCGAATTAGCAAGATACCCCAGCTCATTTTCGTCGGAAATATGGAGCTTCTGGGAAAAATCGCTTTCACCGAAGCGTCTTGCCGCAAGTGTCATTTCCTTGATAGGCGTCAGCAGTCGTTTGGTTGAAGTATACATAATAGTAAGAGTTCCCGCAAGCACAATTGCCGCTGTAACCAAAAGAGTAATAACCATCTGCACCGTATATTCGGCCAGCATATTATATCCAAGCCTTGAAATAAAGTAGTACACATTATCATTAATGTACAGCTTCTGCCCGAAAATAAAGCTGTCCTCCTCATACAATCCGTCCAATGTTCCAAGCTCGTAAATACCGTCCTCCGTAATACGGTCACGAGCACTTTTTGCAATAATTTTGTCAGTATGCGAACACGGCGATGCTTCAGAACAAACCAAAGCAACGCCGTCATAATCGGTAAATGTTAAATCCACGCCCATATATACAGACATATCGTCGTAGATTTCTTGTAATTTCTGCAGGTCAATTGCGCCCGTGTCAGTTCTTGATGAAACAGTGGCGTCAATCATAGCCGCTGCCCTTACCTTCATATAGTTGATACGGTCAGCTTTATATTGCTCACCCGATACAACAATCAAAACCGCACTTACGCAAATTACAGCCGCAGAGAGAACCGCTGCACAAAGACAAAAGAATTCAGAAAAAACGCTTTTACGCATTTGTTTCTTCTTCAGCTTCGAACTTGTAGCCTACGCCCCAAACTGTCTTGAGCGCCCACTTTTCGGACACGCCTTCAAGCTTTTCACGGAGACGCTTGATGTGCACGTCAATAGTTCTTGAATCACCGTAATATTCGAAGCCCCATACTTCGTCAAGAAGCTGGTCTCTTGTATAAACTCTGTTTGGATTGGAAGCGAGGTAGAACAGGAGTTCAAGCTCCTTAGGAGGAGTATCCATAACCTTGCCGTCAACACGGAGCTCATATCTTGTCATATTAACAACGAGCTTATCGTAACGAACTTCCTTAATCTCAGATTCAGTGCTTGCCTGACCGATACGGCGGAAAACAGCTTTAATTCTCGCAATAACTTCCTTTGTATCAAAAGGCTTAACGATATAGTCATCAGCACCGAGCTCAAGACCAAGAACCTTATCAAAGGTTTCGCTCTTTGCAGTAATCATTATAATCGGAACATTGGACTTCTTTCTGATTTCACGGCAAACCTGCCAGCCATCAAGCTCAGGAAGCATGATATCGAGAAGAACAACATCAGGCTTAAGGGCGTTGAACTTAACAACAGCCTCCTCGCCGTCATGGGAAATTATAACGCTCCAGCCTTCCTTTTCAAGGTAAAGCTTGAGAAGCTCGCAGATATTATTATCGTCGTCAACTACTAATACTTTTCCGAGTGACATATTAACCCATCCTTTCAGAATTCCGTTTTGATGCCGGTTTTGTGCAATTGGCACAGCGTAATTCTAAGTCTGCACCGCCGACAAATTAATTAGCATAAGACAACAGAGAATTCTATTTAAAACTATATTTATATACATTAATTATATCAAAGTATACACTACAATAAATGAACAAAATATGTATAAAATAATTCATATTTGTAAATTTAACAAAATGTTGCTATTATGCTTATAAATAACAAATAAAAAATTCATTTTTACAGCTTCGGCGTGCAACTGAACTTAACAAAATTGGTATTGAACGGTTGATTGCATTTTAATTTTCGGTATGTTATAATTTAGACAATGAAACTAAAGTTACTTTAAAGGGGAATTACAAAATGTCAGTAAAAATATGTGATAATCTACGCATACTCCGTGCAAAAGAACGCTACTCAATGGAAGATATTGCGGAAATAATCGGCGTATCAAGACAGTCCGTTGCAAAATGGGAAAGCGGCGAGTCCCTGCCTGATATTGATAAATGTGTAAAACTTGCAAAGCTGTACAAGGTTACCCTTGATGATTTGGTAAGTGCAACTGTTGAGGAGCTCCAGTATGAAGATGACGAAGAAAAAGGGAAATATTGCTTCGGAGTTGTAAAGCTTACTGACGGAAAAGTCATTGTCCCCGACAAGGCTAAAGAGATTTTCAAGCTTGACGAGGGTGACGCGCTTATGTTCCTTGGCGACAGGAAAAAGGGTATGGCACTTTTCAAAGTCGGCAAATTATTTTAATGGGGGTTACGAAAATGGAAGCGATATCAATTAAAGCGCTGACGAAAAAATACAAGGATTTCACAGCTGTTGACGCACTTGACCTCAGCATTGGAAAGGGTGAGCTTTTCGGACTGCTTGGTGTAAACGGTGCAGGTAAGACTACTACTATTAAAATGCTTTCCTGCCTTTCCAAGCCAACAAGCGGCAAGGCTGAGATAATGGGCTTTGACATTGTGGAAAAGCCTGACGAGGTAAAGAAGGTTATCAGCATTTCAACGCAGGAAACTGCTGTTGCGCCAAATCTTACCGTTCGTGAAAACCTTGAATTCATTGCAAAGGTCTACGGTATAGCTGACCCCAAGGCTGCTGCTGACAAGGTTATCGAGGAATTCTCCCTGCAGGAAAAGGAAAACGCACGCACCAAAACTCTTTCGGGCGGTTGGCAGAGAAAGGTAAGCATTGCAATGGCACTTATTACCTCTCCGCAGGTGCTTTTCCTTGACGAGCCTACTCTCGGACTTGACGTTCTTGCAAGACGCGAACTCTGGAGAGTTATTGAGCAGCTCAAATCAAAGATGACAATTATCCTTACCACACACTATCTTGAAGAAGCAGAGGCTCTCTGCGACAGAATTGCAATTATGACCCACGGCAAGCTTCGTGCGGTTGGTACAGCTGAAGAGCTTAAACAGCTTGCTGGCAAGGATAATTTTGAAGATGCATTCGTAGAAATTGCAGAAAGGAGTGGCAACTAATATGCGTATAAAAGCTTTCGCTGAACGAAATATCAAGGAGCTTCTCCGTGACCCGCTGAGCTACCTTTTCTGTCTGGGATTTCCAGTTGTAATGCTCATTCTTATGACTATCATCAACAAGAGTATTCCCCCTCAGGCGGGAATGACCGTGTTCCGCATCGACAATCTCTGCGCAGGAATAACCGTATTCGGTCTGACATTCCTTATGCTTTTTGCGGCGCTTCTCACTTCAAAGGACAGGACTTCTTCATTCCTTATGCGCCTTTACGCTTCACCTATGACGGCGGTTGATTTCATTGCAGGTTACTACATACCGTTGATAATCCTTGCAGTTATACAGTGTGTAATCACTTTTGGAGTATCTTTTGTAATTGCAGCAATTGAAGGTGTCAGCCTTAATGTGGGCAACATACTTCTTGCAATTGTAACACTTATTCCATCAATTATAATGTTCATTGGCTTCGGACTTGTATTCGGCGGAATGTTCAGTCAGAATGCTGCACCAGGACTCTGCTCCGCAATTATTTCTGCGGCATCAATTCTCGGCGGCATATGGATGGACGTTGACGCAATCGGCGGTGCAATCGAAACTATATGCAAGGTGCTCCCCTTCTACCACGCTGTTAATGCGGCAAGATGTGCTGTTGACGGAAACGCTGGTGACGGCGTGACAAGTATACTGATTGTTGCGGCGTATATGGCGGGTGTAACTGTACTTGCAATTGTGGTGTTCAGAAAGAATATGTCCAGTGACAATAAGTAATAATAACATAACGGCACTCCTGTTCAGAGTGCCGTTTTCATATCCAAAAAAGAAACCGTCCCGATGATTTTCGGGACGGTAATTTGTTATATCTGAGCGGAATAGTTAGGAGCTTCCTTTGTGATGTAGATATCGTGTGGGTGGGACTCCTTAAGACCAGCACCTGTAATCTTAACAAACTGAGCCTTTTCGTGGAGCTCAGGGATTGTTGCACAACCGCAGTAACCCATACCTGAACGGATACCGCCGATAAGCTGGAAGATTGTATCGGAAACCTGTCCCTTATAAGGTACACGTCCTTCAACTCCCTCAGGAACAAGCTTCTTGTTGTCGGAGCTGCCCTGGAAGTATCTGTCCTTGGAGCCGCAAGCCATAGCACCGAGAGAGCCCATACCACGGTAAACCTTAAAGCGTCTGCCCTGATAGATTTCTTCTTCACCTGGAGCTTCGTCACAGCCTGCAAGGAGTGAACCGAGCATTACAACATTTGCACCAGCTGCAAGAGCCTTAACGATGTCGCCTGAATACTTGATACCGCCGTCAGCGATAACAGGGATATCGTGCTTAGCAGCAACGCAAGCTACGTCATAAACAGCTGTAATCTGTGGTACGCCGATACCTGCAACAACACGGGTTGTACAGATTGAGCCTGGGCCGATACCAACCTTGAGGCAGTCAGCACCAGCTTCGATAAGAGCTTCAGCAGCAGCTGCTGTAGCGATGTTACCTGCGATAACAGGAATTTCAGGGAATGCCTTCTTTACTTCACGAACAGCATTTACGATATTGATGTTGTGGCCGTGAGCGGAGTCGAGAACGAGAACGTCAACCTGAGCCTCAACGAGAGCCTTTGCACGCTCCATCATATTTGGTGCAACACCGATTGCAGCGCCGCAGAGGAGTCTTCCTGACTTGTCTCTTGCAGAGTTAGGATATTCGATAGCCTTTTCAATGTCCTTGATAGTGATAAGGCCCTTGAGAATGCCGTTTTCATCAACGATAGGGAGCTTTTCAATTTTATGCTGCATAAGAATTTTCTGAGCAGCTGCAAGGTCAGTTCCTACTGGAGCAGTAACAAGGTTTTCCTTTGTCATAACGTCACCGATAGGAATGTTGAAATCTGTGAGGAAGCGGAGGTCACGGTTTGTAAGGATACCGATAAGCTTCTTGTTTTCATCGACAACAGGTACACCTGAAATCTTGTACTTTCCCATAAGCTCGTCAGCCTCAGAAACGAGTCTGTCAGCTGTAAGGGAGAATGGGTTTACAATAACGCCGTTTTCGGAGCGCTTAACCTTGTCAACCTCTTCTGCCTGCTTTTCGATAGGCATATTCTTGTGAATGACACCGATACCGCCTTCACGAGCGATAGCAATAGCCATATTTGCTTCTGTAACAGTATCCATAGCTGAAGTAATAATAGGAGTGTTGAGCATGATGTTGCCTGCAAGTCTTGTGCCGAGTTTTACCATATTAGGTGTGCAGTTAGACTCAGCAGGGATAAGGAGAACGTCATCAAAAGTGAGACCTTCCTTTACGAATTTGTTTGTGTAGTTCGTTTCCAGCATAAAAATACCTCCCCAAAAATTTTACATCTATAAAAATATATTTCTATTAGGATATCACTTTACCGCCCGTTAGTCAAGTATTATTTCGTGAACATCGGGTTAGAAAAATATCAGATTTTACGGTGCAATTTTGTGCAATTCTTCACTGCGGAATTTTTTCGCTTTCCTTCAGCAGTTTATACAGTGTCGGCTCAAAGGAAAATTCCTTCATAAGATTTTCCGCTTCGGCAAGATACTGCTCCCTGCCTCTCGGTGTACCGCTTCGTTTTACGGCACGGATAAGAATATTTTTCGGAGTATGTTCAAAACCGACAAACTCCAGCAGCTGTGTTCTGTAACCGCAGTATTCCAGCAGGTTTGCACGGATAGCGTCGGTGCAAAGTGCAGCTGTACGCTCCTTAATAATTCCATAGCGTGTAAGCAGGGACAGCTTGTCCGACTTCATCTGGGAGTTAAGCTCATGCTGACAGCAGGGCACTGAAAAAATCATATCTGCGTTACGCATTATAGCGTTGTGCAAAGCGTAGTCGGTAGCCGTATCGCAGGCGTGAAGCGTAACAACCATATCGACCTTGCCCTGCACCGAAGCACCGCTGATATCGCCCATTTCAAACCTTAGATTTTTGTACCCGTACCTTTCAGCAGCGGCGTTGCACTTTTCGATAACGTCAGCTTTCAGGTCAAGTCCCAGCATATCAACCTCTCTGCCGATAATTTCGGTGAAGTAGTGGTACAGCACAAAGGTAAGATAGGATTTACCACAGCCGAAGTCCACAATTTTCAGCGTCTTGTCTGTCAGTCCTCTTTCACGGACAGCGTCATCAATAATCTCCGTAAAGCGATTTATCTGACGGAACTTGTCATACATCGGCTTTGCAACCTTACCGTCCTTTGTGAAGACACCCATATCCACAAGTGCAGGAAAAGGCTTATCCTCGGGGATAATATAGTTCTTTTTTCTGTTGTGGGAATTATCCTCGCTTTTGCCCGAGTCAGCATTTTTCTTTTTGTTGAAAAGCACCTTCCCCTTCTTTGAAACGGAGAGTGCATATTCATAATTCTGTCCCCAAGCATTAAGCTGACCATAACCGTCATTGAAAAAATCTGTGCATCTCTCCAAAGCAATTTTATCGGAAATATTTTCGTGAAAGACCTGCTTCTCGGTGTATTTTTCAATCTGATATCCAGACTCCTTTTTCAGCAGACAGATTTTTCTGTACTCAAAGTTTTTCGGCGGTTTGCTCACAATTATTTTAGCGGGGCTGTCCCCGAAAATTATTTCAAGACAGGATTTTATATCGTTCATACCTGCACACCTTTCCCGTAAATAAACTTACTAAATTATACCACGGCTGTACAAAATCGTCAAGGAAACACAAATCCCCGAAGAACAATTTCTTCGGGGATAAATCAATTATGAAACCATAAGTCCGAGAATTGTGATACCCTTATCTTCGCTGCCCTCAGCAGGCTTGATTTCGATAGTGTGCTTTTCAGTTTCCTTTGAAAGTAAAACCTGCTTTGTGTTGCCGTAGTTGCCCCAGCCTCCTATAAAGTTGGCTTCAAGCTTGCCCTTGCGCTCACCGTCAACATAAACCTCGTATGTGCCGCTTTTTCCGTCAACTGTGCACATAAAGAACACGCCGAAATTCTGGCACTCCACATCAAATGTCAGCGAACCGCCCGATGTAGTTTTCCAGTTGTTCGGGAACTGATGATAGAAGTCCTTATCCACAACCTCAAAGCCCTCGGAAGCTGTTGCTGTAATATCAGCCGCACTCAGCATCTTTGCATTCTTGAAATAGTCATTTGTGTAGCCGTCAGCTGCAAATGCGGAAGGTTCATCTGTAATTGTGTCAAGCTTATCATAAACCTCGTTGAGGTAACGGTCAACAAGCTGACCGATGATATCGTGACCTGCGTCATTAGGGTGAATGTTATCGGGGGAAATAAGCTTCCAGTCAAGTGTGCCTGCCGCAACCTCAGGATAAACAACCTCACGGTAGCTAATCATAGGCAGGTCATAAGCCGCACCGATTTCCTTGTGAACGTCCTGAAGGCTTGTTCCATTTTCCTGAGTTGTAAACAGGAGCATTACCGCAGGATTTGTTTCGTAGGAAAGGATTTTTCTTACGAGGCTGTCATAGGAATACTTGTTCATTGTCTTGTCGGTGTCATTAACGGAAAATTCAACGATAACAACATCAGGATTATATGCAAGAAGCTGTTCATCAACACGGTGCACGCCGAGATAGCTGTTTGTGCCGCCGATACCTGCGTTTACAAAACCAATTTCAGTATTAGGGAACTTTTCAGCCCACCACTGATTAAAGCGTGAAGCGTAGCAGTTAGCAGTGCTTGTAGCGGAGCTGCCCTGAGTGATTGAGCCGCCGATTACACCTACAGTAACCTTTTCGCCGTTTTCAGCCTTTTTCATTGCAGCAGCAAGACGTGCAAGATTACCCTCGTTGAGGATAGCTCTGCCGTACATCTTATCCGTAACGTCGTTTTCAAGGTTCACAGGCTCATTCGGGTCGACAGCATTCAAATCGGGAGCTGTTGTAACAATATCAGCGCTTGTTGTCTGTGCGGCAGTTGTTGTTTCGGCTGTACCATTTTCACCGCAGGCTGTAAGAAGTACACCGCAAAGTGCAATCGCAGTAATTGCGGAAAGATGTTTCTTTGTCAAAATTATCAATCCTTTTCAGTAATATAACTTAGGCAAGATGCCCCACCTCTTAGGTGATAAATTGGCTACGCCAACTCTTGCCTCGTTGAATGACGGGGCAAGCCCTTATTAAAAGCAATATCATTTTACCCTATATCGGATAAAGAGTCAAGATATCCTGCCACAAAAATAGCGGAGGAGTTAGTATAAATCGTTGCCTCATTAGTAGTATAGCTGTACGAAATATCATAGTAGCACTTGGCAGGTGAAGCTTCCTCGGGAATATTCCACTGAGTAAAGTCGTCCTGAACAACCTTGCTCGGACCGCACACAAGCAGTCCCGGAACAGGCTCCTCTACATCGTCCGCCTCTGATGGACGGTGATGAGGCTGTTTTACGCTGTTGCTTCCGAATCCTGTTACATAGCATACTCCCATAGGGTTTTTGCCGAGAATATAATTCATCTGTTCACACACTGTAGAAAGATATTCTTCACAGCCGAATATTTTGTACGCAACAATAAGAGTAATACTGTCGGTCATTGAATACATATTGCTGCCGCGAATGTAATCATCAACGGATTTTGCGGTGCCGTAACCGCTTTTACTGCTTAATCCGTAAAGGTTATCCGCCTTTATGCGCAGACGCAGGCGAAGATTTTGTTCAACCTCATTGTCACGGGGCTGGCTTCCGAAAAGATATGCAATCGTACCGAAGCCGCTTACCTCACGGTTAACAAAACCTGCTCCATCGACCTTGCTGCAAAGCTCCTTGATTTTTTCAGCAAACAGCTCGTCACCTGTTGTTTCATACAGCTCACAAACTGCCCAGAAAAGCTCATCATTGAAATTATCGTCATAGAAGTCACCTGCGGCATTGAGAGAAATAGTCGGAGGTGTTTCAAACGGTTCGTAGTTTGGATTATTCATAAGCCAAATCCACGCATTGATTGAAGCCTCGTTAAGCTTTCGGGAGAAAGGCCTGTCGAAATCCTCAAAAATTCTTGAAGCAAGTGAAAATACAGCACAAGCACAAGCTGATGCCTGATGTGATTTTGCAAAGACATACTGTTCAGTGTAATCGTCCTCGGGCATAACCGACTCGGGAGGCTTTGCGGAAACAACCTTATGATAAATTCCACCGTCACGAGCCTGCATTTTCAACAGCCATTCAAGTCCAACACGGCACTCGTTGAGAATATCAGGAAAACCGTTGCCTGATTCAGGAATATCTGTTTCATCTGAAAAACTGTCGGGGAAAAGCTGATACGCATAAAGCAGATGACCGAGGGTGACACTCGTACATACAGAAAATTTTCCGTAGTTGCCTGAGTCGTGCCAGCCGCCGCTTACATCAATACGTCTTGACGGATTTTCAAAAAATGGCACAAGGTCGGTATGGCAAGCCTTATGGGCATACTCCCCCGCATATTTCCTGTCAAGGGCGGAGCATCTGTTATAATATATTCCTTTCAGCAGACCTGTTTTCAGCTCACTGTAAGGGTTATCGGAGATAACAAAGGGCAGGGACTTTTTCAGTCCGATTCTTATGTAATATTTTCCGCACACATTGAAGGTGGAAAAATCAATCAGCGAAACAGTGTCCCCCGAAGCTTTGTCATATACGGTTGTTTTCAGCAGACCCGAAAACATTGTTTTTCCATTTCTGGCGTTAATAATCTGAAATGAGTCGGCACTACCGGCATAAACCGCAGTTTTGGTCTGATTGCTGATATAACCGATTTGGTTAAGTATAATTTTCTTGTTCAATCCGATAAGCGTCCCCTTTCATATTATCCTTTATATTAATTATACAACACTTTTCCAATAAAAGTGATAACCTTTTTAGTAGCTTTTTTATACGTTTTATTAATTCTTGCTTGCCAATTGTGAAGAAATGTGGTAAAATTACACTAAATCATACTTGAAAGGAAGTTTTATATGAAAATTTTGCATAATGACCCAAATATACTCTGGATGGGCAGACGTGATGTTACTGCTGATGAAACAAAACTTTTCCACGCAGGTGCACAGGCTATTGTAAAATTCAAGGGCACAAAGCTTGATGTTGAAATAAACAGCTTCTGCGTATGGGGCAGCCTTAACCTTGGCGTGGTTGTTGACGGCGAAATGAAGGGTATTCCTCTTTCCCACGATAACAACTGCAAATATATTACTGTAACCGCTGCGGAAAATCTTTCTGACGGCGAGCACACTGTCATAATCTACAAGCGTCACGCAGGAAATCAGTGTCTGTTTATCAAGTCCTTTGAAACCGACGGCGAATTTATTGCACCTGACGCTCTCCCTGAAAGAAAAATTGAGGTTTACGGCGACAGCGTTTGCGCTGGAGAGGTTATTGAGGCTTACGATTATGTTGCACAGTGCGACCCTGAGGGACACGACAGCAAATTCGACAACGTATGGAACAGCTTTGTAATGCAGACTGCTCGCAATATTGACGCACAAATCCACAATATCTGTCAGGGCGGTATTGCACTTTTTGATAAGACAGGTTACTTCCATATGCCTGACTGTATCGGTCTTGAATCAACCTATGACAAGACCTGCTACTTCCCTGAGGGCGGCGATATCACAAACTGGGATTTCAGCAGATACACTCCTGACATTGTAATCATTGCAATCGGTCAGAATGACCAGCACAATGCTGTAACAGACCAGAATGACCGAAACATTTCCGACCCCGTTTACAGAAACGAATGGAAGACAGCATACATAAAGATGGTACGTGACCTTGACAAGCATTACAGCGGAGCAAAGTTCGTGCTGACAACAACTATTCTTATGCACGATGTTGACTGGGATAACGCAATTGAGGAAATCAAGGACGAGCTGAACGGAATGGGCATCAAGGCATATCACAATATGTTCAGCAGAAATGGTGCCGCAACACCGGGACACCCAAGACTTTCCGAGCACAACGAAATGGCTGAGGAGCTTACAAAATTCATCAAGGAAAATGTACTGTAAAAATTATGGGACACCAATCAAAAATTGGTGTCCCATAATTTTTACCTACCAAATAAAAAGCACACCGAATTGCTTCGATGTGCCGAAAATAAATTTCTTATCTTGTTTCCTCAGCAAAACCGCTTTCAACGAGCTCGATAAGACCTGTTACAGCAGCTTCTTCGTCAGCGCCGTCAGCGATAATTCTGATCTGTGTGCCGCCAACGATACCGAGGGAAAGGATACCGAGAAGGGACTTAGCGTTTACACGGCGTTCTTCCTTTTCAATCCAGATGGAAGACTTGAATTCATTTGCCTTCTGGATGAAGAATGTAGCAGGACGTGCGTGAAGACCAACCTGATTCTGAACCATTACATCTTTAACGAACATAATACTCTCTCCTAACTCATTTCAT
>JAZSHA010000024.1:0-10155 GCA_045533025.1 Oscillospiraceae bacterium | reverse complement strand
GGTAATGGTGTTTCTCTTATCCCAGGCCTTAATCTTTTCAAGAATATTGAAACAATGCTGGATTGGTCTGCTAGTGGTAAGGTTCAGTACGATGCATTCACAGGTTACATTAACAGTGCAATTATCGCATTTTCCTGTACTTTCTTAACAGTACTCTTTGCAGGTGCAACAGCTTACGGTGTTTGTGTATATGATTTCAGACTTAAGGGTCCTGCATATACATTTATCCTTGCTGTAATGATGGTTCCTGTACAGGTAACTTCTGTAGGTTTCTATCAGTTTATGTCCAAGATTGGTCTTACTGATAACTATCTCCCACTTATCATTCCTGCAATCGCAGCTCCACAGGTTGTATTCTTCATGAGACAGTATATGAAGTCTTCCTTCCCACTTGAAATTGTAGAAGCTGCAAGAATTGACGGCTCCAACGAGTTCAGAACATTCTTCACGATCGCAATCCCAATGATGAAACCTGCATTTGCTGTTCAGGCTATCTTTGCTTTCGTAGCAAGCTGGAATAACTACTATATGCCATCTATGATTCTTGTATCCAGAGAACCAAATCAGATGACACTTCCAATGATGGTTAATACAATCCTCTCGAACGATAAGCTGGCTGACTTTGGTGCTAAATATGCCGCAATCATGCTTTCTATCATTCCTGTAGTTGTTGTATACTTCATCTTCTCCAAGTTCATCGTTGAAGGCGTTGCTCTCGGCGGTGTAAAGGAATAATTAGTCTTTTTAAGGCTGTACAGTTTCGATTGTACAGCCTTTTTATTTGTATAAATTATAGTTTGTTAATAGTATTTCTATTGACAAATGCAGCTTAAATATGGTACAATTGTATTTATAGTGAATACACTTGTTTTTATCACGAGGACGTTATTTGGCGGAGGGTAATATGAGTAATTCATCATTTGTAGTTATTAGTACAGATGTGCTTCCTGAAATATTTCCAAAAGTTTTAGAGGTAAAACGCCTATTGGCGTGCGGAGAGGAAAAAAGTTCTGCCTCCGCCTGTAAGAGAATAGGTATATCAAGAAGTGCGTTTTATAAGTACAAAGAGTGTGTCTTTGCCTATGAGGAAAAGCTTACTCAAAAAATTATTTCGTACTATGCCGTTTTGAAGGACGAGCCGGGTGTGCTTTCTGCTATTCTGTCCGAATTTCATAGACAGGGTGCAAATATTATCACCGTAAATCAGAATATGCCCATTGACGGAGTTGCAGCCGTAAATATTACCGTAAGATTGTTCGGTGCAGAAGCTGACGCTTATGGACTGAAAAATGATTTGGCTGCAATTAACGGAGTTGTGGACGTTAAATTTATTTCAGGTGAGTAACAAGTGTGCAAAATACAAAAAGGGAGTTATTGGAAATGTCAAAAATCGCAGTTTTAGGTTATGGTGTTGTAGGCTCAGGTACAGTTGAGCTGTTCTATAAAAATAAGGAAAAAATCTGTGTAAAATCAGGGAAAGACCTTGATATCAAGTATATCCTTGATATCCGTGATTTTCCCGACAGCCCTTATGCTGATAAATTCACAAAGAATTTTGATGATATCTTGAATGACCCTGAAGTAACAATCGTTGCCGAGGTAATCGGTGGTATGAAGTTTTCCTATGGCTATGTAAAGGCTTGCCTTGAAAAGGGAAAGAATGTCGTTACTTCTAATAAGGAGCTTGTTGCCGAAAAGGGTGCAGAGCTTCTGAAAATTGCTGCCGAAAAGAATTGCAATTTCCTTTTTGAAGCTTCAACAGGCGGTGCAATTCCAATTATCAGACCTCTCCACGTTTGCCTCGCAGGTAACGATATTTCTGCTGTTGCAGGTATCCTTAATGGTACAACAAACTTTATCCTTACAAAGATGATTAATGAACAGATGGCATTCAGTGATGCTCTTGAAATGGCTCAGAAGCTTGGTTATGCTGAACAGGACCCAACTGCTGATGTTGAAGGCCATGACGCGTGCAGAAAAATCTGTATTCTTTCTTCTCTTGTTTTCGGTAAGCACGTTTACCCTAAGTGGGTTCACTGCGAGGGAATTACAAAGCTTACTCTCGAAGATGTTATGTACGCTCAAAACTGGGGCGGCGAAATTAAGCTTATTGGTTCTGTTAAAAAGTGTGACAATGGCAAAATCCTTCCAATGGTTCGTCCTGCCTTCGTTTGCAGCAATAACCAGCTTTCACATATTTCCGATGTTTTTAACGGTGTAATGGTTTATGGTGACGGCTTTGATGAGGTAATGTTCTACGGCAGAGGCGCAGGTAAGCTTCCTACTGCAAGTGCTGTTGTAGGTGATATCGCAACAGTTGCTAAGATGACTTCTACATCTATTTCACAGACATGGGAAGACAGCACTGATGACAGCTTTATTGCTGATTATAAAGATGACGTTGTTTCTATCTATGTTCGCACAAATGGCGTTCCAGCTGAAAAGATATCTGAAGTTTTCGGTACAGTTGAGTACCTCAGCCGTGAAAATCAGCCTGCTGGCGAGCTTGCTTTCATTGCACCTGCAATGAAGGAAAAGCTGTTTGATGAAAAGCTTGCAAAGCTCGGCGGCGAAATTCTCGGAACAATCCGTGTTCTGGAGCTTGAATGATTTCTGAAAGGAATTTCTTCAGATGATTAAAATACAAATCCCCGCAACAAGTGCAAACCTCGGCGCAGGTTTTGATGCCCTTGGTCTTGCATTGAATTATTACAATTATGTCAATATCGAAGAAGCTGACGGAATTCATATCGAAAGTCTTGACGGTACAGACGTGCCTAAGGATGCTTCAAACCTTGTTTATGATACAGCAAAAACTTTGTATGATATCTGTGGCAAGCCCCTTAATGGTCTGAAAATCCAACAGATTAACAATATCCCAATGGCAAGAGGTCTCGGCAGTTCCTCAGCTTGCATTATTGCAGGTCTGGTTGGCGCAAACCAGCTTCTTGGTGAGCCAATGGGACTTGATGATTTGGTTAACCTTTCTGCTCAGATTGAAGGCCACCCCGATAATACTGCTCCTGCCCTTCTCGGAGGTATCGTAACTGCTGTTTTTGATGGAAAGTGTGTTCACTGGGTTAAGCAGGAGGTTTATACAACGCTGAAATTTGTTGTTGTAATTCCTGACTTCGAGCTTAAAACAGAGAAGGCGAGAGCTTGTCTTCCAAAGGAAATTTCCCATAAGGATGCAGTTTATAACCTTTCAAGAGCAGCGTTATTTTCTGCGTCATTGCTTACAGGTAAATACGAAAACCTGCGTACAGCTGTCCACGACAGACTTCATCAGCCGTATAGAATGGAGCTTATCCCTCACGGCAGAGATGTTTTCGATATAGCTTACAGTCTCGGCGCTTATGCCGCTTACCTCAGTGGTGCAGGTCCTGCGCTTATGGCAATTGTTGACGCTGATAATGAATATTTTGAAGGAAAAATGAGATTTGCACTCGATAGAATGGGACTCCATAGCTGGGAGGTCCACGAGTTGCATATAGATAATATAGGAACGAGAATTATTAACTGATAAACAGGGGTGATTTTGGTGGAAATTGAATATTTCTCTGAAACACGAAATGACAGCGATATTATTGATTTGTACCGTGCCCTGAGATGGTACAGATTGCCCGGTTATACCGATGATGATATCGAAAAAGCCAATAAAAACAGCTTTTATTCGGTGTATGCCTATGATGGCTATAAGCTCGTGGGGTTGGGTAGAGTAGCCTCTGACGGTCATATTGCCGCCGTTATGAGTGGTATTTGTGTACGTCCAGATTATCGTCGTAAAGGAATAGGCGAGCAGATTGTAACCAGACTTGTTTATTATTGTCAGTCGGGCAGCAATAAGCTTAACGTCCAGCTTTTTTGTGAGGATAGCCTTATTCCGTGGTATGAAAACCAAGGTTTTGAACGCCATAATAGGGGAATGTGGAAGAAGATGGTTCTTCCTGAGGACAACTGCCGTTTACGTCGTAATTTCAGAGATGTTTACGGAATTGAGCAGATTACCGATATTGCACCTGACTTTTATTGGTATAATTTTGATGCCTTTGGTGATTTCAGATATTACAGTTCCCTTAACAGTAGCGGTGAACTGGTGCCAAGTGTTTTTATGACCTTGTATTGCGATGAACCCAAAGCGTTTTCGGTGGATATCATTTTTGAAAATGTTCGCAGGTTTGAAATCGGTTGTACTGGAGTAAAAACTATTTTAACAGGCTTTGATATCATGAAGGTGCGTAATACCGATATGCTTAACGGAATGAATTACCGTATCTGTTCTCTTGAAGACGATGATATCAATTTCTTCTGTGAAAGCTTCAGAATTATTAATGTTCAGATTGAGGAAAAATAAATGATAAAAGTAAAAACGGCATCACCCGAAGAAACAATTGCTTTTGCTGAAAAAATCGGAAAGCTTCTTCGTGGCGGTGATGTTATCGCATACAAGGGCGGTCTCGGTGCAGGAAAAACAACCTTTACCCGTGGAATTGCAGTTGGAATGGGACTCCCCGACGAGGTTTTTTCACCAACTTTTGCTCTTGTTAATGAATATAGGGGTAAAGGTATAACACTTTACCATTTCGATATGTACAGAATTATGAATGCGGAAGCTCTTGAAACTACGGGGTTTTACGACTATCTGAGTGATGAAAGTGTTGTTGCTTGTGAGTGGTCAGAAAACATCGAAGAATGTTTACCTGTAAAGCATATCACCATTACAATAAATCATTGCGGTGAAAATGAAAGAGAAATCACCGTTGAAGGAGATGAGCGTTTTGACGCTGCTCGGAATTGATACTTCCGGAAAAACCGCATCAGTTGCATTGTGCACTGAGGATAAGGTTCTTGCACAAACAACTGTCTATACATCACTTACTCATTCTCAGGTTATCCTGCCAATCTGTAATGATGTGCTGAAAAATGCAGGTATGGAACTTTCTAATGTCGACGGAATAGCCGTAGCAATGGGTCCAGGCTCATATACGGGTCTCAGAATAGGTATATCAGCTGTAAAGGCAATCTGCTTTGCACAAAATAAACCGTGTATTGGCATATCGACCCTCGAAGGACTTGCCAACAACGTCTCTTTGCATAAAGGCATCATTTGTGCAGTGATGGCTGCAAGACTTGATTTGGTGTATTGTGCAGTTTTTGAGTCTGATGGCTGTAAAGTTAAACGCCTTACCAATGATGAGATACTTCCGTTAGAAGAATTGAAGTCTAAACTTGAACAGTATAGTGGTACAATTGCAGTTGTTGGTGACGCCGCCGATAAGCTTGAAGGCGAAAACTTTATAATTGCGCCATCGCATCTGAAGCTCCAGCTTGCAACAGGGCTTTGCTCATCAGCTTTTGATAAGGAACTTAGTACACCCGATAAGCTTGACGCAGCATATTTGCAGATTACTAAAGCCGAAAAGGATTTGCAGGAGAAGTAAAAAACACTTGCCTGAACTGCTTTTGTGTGGTATAATATTTACGTAAAAAACTCTTTTGGAGGTAGCTATGATTGCAATAGGAAGTGACCACGGCGGGTACGAGCTTAAAGGCGAAGTAATTGCGTGGCTTAAAGAAAATAATTATGAATATATGGAATTTGGCTGTATGGACGGCAATAGCATTGATTACCCAAATGTTGCTGAAGAAGTCTGCGAAAAGGTGCTGGACGGAACAGCTGAGTACGCTATCCTTATCTGCGGTACAGGTATCGGAATTTCGATGGCTGCAAACAAAATCAATGGTATAAGAGCAGCCCTCTGTACAGATACCTATATGGCAAAATACACCAGACTCCACAACAATGCTAATGCACTCTGTATGGGCGGACGTGTCCTCGGTGCAGGTGCAGCGCTTGAAATTGTGGATACCTTCCTGCATACAGGCTTTGAAGGCGGCAGACATCAGCGCAGAATTGACCTTCTTAGCGATATTGAAAACAAGATGAAAGGATAATCATTATGAATAAAGTTACTATAATCGAGCACCCTCTCGTTCAGCACAAAATTTCACTTCTCCGTGATATCAATACAGGCTCTAAGGAGTTCAGAGAGCTGGTTTCCGAAACAGCAATGCTTATGTGTTATGAAGCAACACGCGACCTTCCTCTCAAAACAGTAGAGGTTCAGACTCCTGTTGCAATCGCCAAAACAAAGGTTATCTCTGGCAGAAAGCTTGCTTTCGTTCCTATTCTCCGTGCAGGTCTCGGTATGGTTGACGGCGCAGTAAAGCTTGTTCCTGCTGCCAAAATCGGTCACGTTGGTATGTTCCGTGACCCTGATACAAAGGAAGCTGTTCAGTATTACTGCAAGCTGCCTTTCGACATCGCTGAGCGTGACGTAATTATTACAGATATTATGCTCGCAACGGGCGGTACAGCTGTAAAAACAATCGAAATTCTTAAAAATGCCAACGCAAAGAGCATCAAGATGATGTGCATTATTGCTTCACCTGAGGGTATCGAAGCTGTTCACAGCGTATATCCTGATGTTGAAATCTATTGCGGTTCTGTTGACGAAAAGCTTGACGAAAGACTTTATATCGTTCCAGGTCTCGGTGACGCAGGTGACAGAATTTTTGGTACAAAGTAAGCATAGAATTAAGGGGATACGCTTATTTATTAAGCGTATCCGTGTTTTATTTCTGTAAAGATTGGAGATGTTGTTATGTGCGGAATAGTCGGATATGTGGGCAAGGAAGCTTGTACCGATATTCTCGTTGAAGCGCTCAGAAAGCTGGAATACCGCGGTTATGACTCAGCAGGTATTGCAGTTTTTGAAGATGATAAAATTAAAACTGTAAAGGCAAAGGGCAAAATCAATGATGGTCTTGCAGCAAAGCTTGACGAAGGTGACCCTTTGCAGGCAACCTGCGGTATCGGTCATACAAGATGGGCTACACACGGCGAACCTTCCGATGTCAATTCCCACCCAATCGGCAACGGAAGAGTATCAATTGTCCATAATGGTATCATTGAGAACTACCGTGAACTGAAATCCTTCCTTATCAGCAAGGGCTACGGCTTTGAAAGTGAAACAGATACCGAAACCGTTGCAAAGCTCCTCGACTATTATTACGAGGGCGACCCGATTGAAGCAATTGAAAAAGCACTCGGTGATATCGAAGGTGCATATGCACTGGGAATTATTTTCAGAGAGCATAAGAATAAAATTTTCGCAGTCCGCAAGGACAGCCCGCTTATCGTCGGCAAGGGCGAAACCGAAAGCTATATTGCTTCCGATGTAACAGCAATCCTTGAACATACACGTGACTACTACTTCCTTGAAAGAGGAGAAATAGCTATCCTTAGTGAAAAGGGAATTCGCTTTACAGATATTCATGGACTTGAAATCGAAAAAGAGCTCCAGACTGCAACATGGGACGTTACCGCCGCACAGAAGGGCGGTTATGAGCACTTTATGCTCAAGGAAATCCACGAGCAGCCCGAAGCTGTCCGCAATACTGTTTCTCCCAGAGTTAAGGACGGTCTTCCTAACTTTGAGGAATGCGGACTTACAGCTGAAAAAATCCGTAACTATAGAAACATCTATATCGTAGGCTGTGGCTCAGCAATGCATTCTGGTATGGTCGGCAAATACCTTATCGAGGATTTGGCCCAGACTCCGGTTATTGTTGATATCGCTTCTGAGTTCAGATACAGAAATCCTCTCGTTACTGATAAGGATTTGGTTGTAATTATTTCCCAGTCAGGTGAAACAGCCGATACTCTTGAAGCACTCAAGCTTTCCCGTAAGAAGGGTGCAGACACACTTGCTGTTGTAAATGTAGTTGGCTCATCTATTGCCCGTGAAGCAGATATGGTTATCTATACCAATGCAGGTCCCGAAATTTCCGTGTGCTCAACAAAGGCATACGCAGTTCAGGTCGCTTTTATGTACCTGTTTGCTTTTGCTGTTGCTTATGCGCACGGCAAAATTGATGAGACCGAGTGCAAGCGCCTTACAGCAGGACTTCTCGAAATCCCCGAAAAAATCCAGCTTTGTCTCGATGATATGTCTAACTATCAGTATGTTGCTTCAAAGCTTATTAACGCAGATAGCCTGCTTTATATCGGCAGAGGTCTAGATAATGCACTCAGTATGGAAGGCTCACTTAAACTCAAGGAAATTTCCTATATCCACAGCGAAGCTTATGCAGCAGGTGAGCTTAAACACGGCACAATCTCCCTCATAGACGATGGTATGCCTGTAATTGTTGCAGCTACACAAAGTCGCCTTTTCGATAAAACAATCTCCAACGTCCGTGAAGTAAAGAGCCGTGGCGCAAAGGTTGTAATTATATGCCGTGAGTCAGTGAATATTGATAAGGATTGTGCAGATTATAAGGTTGGACTCCCCGACGCAGAGGATTTGTTCCTGCCGCTTCTTTCAGTTGTGACAATGCAGCTAATCGCTTACTATACAGCCGTTCAAAGGGGCTGTGACGTGGATAAGCCAAGAAACCTTGCAAAATCCGTTACCGTAGAGTAAATGAAAGGAAAGCCTTGAATGGAAAAAGAACTGATTTCAGTTATCGTTCCCTGTTATAATGAGCAGGAGGTGCTTCCGCTGTTCCGTGAAGAAATACTCCGTGTTTCCTCGGAAATGACCCAAAAGCACCCACATCTTGAATTTGAGTTTCTCTTTATAAATGACGGTTCACGGGATAAAACTCTTGAAATCCTCCGTGGTTATTCTGAGCAGGACAGCCGCTTCCGCTATGTTTCCTTTAGCCGCAATTTCGGCAAGGAAGCTGGTATGCTTGCAGGTCTTGAAAATTCCAAAGGTGACTACGTTGTGATAATGGATGCCGATTTGCAGCACCCTCCAAAGCTTATGCCTGAAATGTATGAGTATGTTTCAAGCGGAGAGTATGACTGTGCAGGAACAAGACGAGTATCCAGAAAAGGCGAGCCTAAGCTGCTGTCATTCTTTTCAAAGAGCTTTTATAAGGTTATCAATAAAATTTCTCAGACTCAGATTGTTGATGGAGCGCAGGACTACCGCTTTATGACCCGTCAGATGGTTGACGCAATTCTCGCTATGCCCGAGTATAACCGATTTTCAAAGGGTATTTTCAGCTGGGTCGGCTTCCGTACAAAATATATTGAGGTCGAAAATACTGAGAGAGCAGCAGGAAAAACAACATGGAACTTTTGGAAGCTGTTCCTGTATTCATTGGAAGGTATCTTTGCCTTCTCAACAGCACCACTCGCCCTGTCTGTAGTAATTGCAATGCTGTTGTTTATACTTGCAATTGTCTTTGTAATCATTGCAGTTGTCAACTCTGCAGAGTACCTTGCAATCATAGCAATGGTGTGTCTCGTTGGCGGCTTGCAGCTGTTCTGTATGGGCGTGCAGAGCCAGTATATTGCAAAAACATATATAGAAGTAAAAGGCAGACCAAAGTATATAATCGGTGAAACAGAAGAAATATACAGAAAAAGAAAGGAACGATAATTATGAATATCTGGCACGATATTTCCCCAAACCGTATCACAAAGGACAACTTTTTTGCCGTAATCGAAATCGAAAAGGGCAGCAAAATGAAGTATGAGCTTGATAAGAAAACAGGCTTCCTTATGCTCGACCGTGTTCTGTACACCTCAACCCACTATCCTGCAAACTATGGCTTTATCCCAAGAACCTACGCCGAGGACGGCGACCCTCTTGATGTTCTCGTGCTCTGCTCCGAGTCAATCTGCTCCCTTGCACTCGTAAAGTGCTACCCAATCGGTGTAATTTCTATGCTTGACAACGGAGCACGCGACGATAAAATTATCGCAATTCCTTTCAATGACCCTACATATAATACATATCGTGACATCAGCGAGCTTCCTAAGCATATCTTTGATGAAATGTCACACTTTTTCAGCGTGTACAAATCCCTCGAAGAAAAAGAAACCGTAATCGACGAAATGAAGGGCAGGGAAGAAGCAATTGCAATTGTTGAACGCTGTATCGACAGATATATCGACAGTTTCTGCAAGGGCAGAATTTCCGAATAAAAATAAAGGTCTTTGAGTAATTCAACTTACTCAAAGACCTTTTTCAATATTTAATAACTTCAGCAATTCTATCCGCAATTTCTTCTGCAGAACCAATTCCGTCAACAGCAATCGTTGAGTGTTCCCTGTAAACAGGCACCCTGCCGTTG
>JAZSHA010000067.1:0-3032 GCA_045533025.1 Oscillospiraceae bacterium | reverse complement strand
CTTGGCACACAGAACGACATGGCTACGATCCGACTTTGTTATAGCCCTTTTCCATAAACTCAGCTTTGGCGCTTTCAATAAGCTTTTCACGGGTTTCCTTATCCTGCGGCATACTCCTCACCTCCATAACAGCGTTACGTAACAATGTTATCTTAACATATGAAATTATTTTTGTCAAGAGGTAATTTAAAATCCACCTGACATTTTAGCTATCGCACATTATTCTGTAAACAGGAGGTGCTCTAAATGACCTTTAATTCTGATAATTACACAACTAAACAACGTGAAAACGGTAATTCTAAAATCACATACCGTGCATATAAAAACATTCCATAATTCTTTTCTAACGGCATAGGTGGATATATGGAAATAAAATCCTGCCCAATCTTAGTTTGCGAGGGAGGTTTATTCAATACCGAAGCAGCTGCTCTTGCAAGAGGATATGTCGTAATTACTGTCAAAGCCATATAAAGACGTATCCCTCCGTGAAGTCCGCAAAAACGCAGGAGTTAAAAATGGTGCTTTATACAAGCGCTTTAAAAACAAGTAAACTTTATTTGATGCACTTGTCGCACCGACTCCCGAAACTCATAAGAGCATTATCAATGTTTTTTACAATGATTACGACGGTTTCCGCCTGCTCTGTGGTATCAAAAACATTTTCACATTTGCTCTTGCAAAGCCTGCCGCAAAAAGTTATCCTTTTCCTTACCGTCAAGCCTCTTCCTCATACCCTGCTTGATACTCTTTCAAAAATAAATAACAAATCCGAACACATTCTTAATGACGAAAGTGTTCGGATTATGCGTTATTGGCTCCCCCGATTCCCGTAAACGAGAAACTTTTTTGCTTAATTCGAGAGGAATCGTTTCCGACTCCTCCCGACAGTTGAAATTGATAACAAGCCTGTCATCATAAACGTGAATTGAATTTATAAATGTGTCGATTATCCTCTGCCTGTTTTCGGCTGTTGCAAGGTTAAGCTTCTGCATATTTGAAAGCCAGAATATGACCTGCTCTTTTGTCAGTATATTTGCCTGAATTTCCTCTCGTGCAATCTTAACCTGCAAATCCGTCTTCTGTTCTTCAAGCTCGGACATTCTTTTTCTTGTGGTAGAATTGATGATTCCCTGCTCTACGGCTTTCATTACATTATCAAGAGCCTGTTCAACTTCTGCCAGTTCTCTCTGAAGAAGAGGAACGGTAGTATCGTCCTTTTGCAGCCACTTAACAACTCTTTCCGCAAGTCCTTCGATTACCTCTTCATCAAAGATGAAATCAATGGTGTTGTCGATTACCACATCTTCAATATCTTCCTTGCGTACAGCCTTTCGCTCACAGCCGCACTTTTTCTTTGCCGTCACACATTTATAATAGTGATACTTCTTGCCTGTCCGACCTGTACCGCTTTCACCAACCATATACGCTCCGCAGTCACTGCACACCAGCTTGGTTGTAAGCAGGTACCTGTCCTCAGATTTATAGCTTGACGGCGCATACCTGTTTCGTTCAAGTCTGCCCTGTGCCATTGCGAACAGCTCCTTTGAAATTATTGGCGGAATACCGTCCGGAACAACTATGTCCCTGTACCGATATTCGCCCATATACCGTCTGTTCTGCAAAATTGCAGATACGCTTGTAATTGTCATCGGCAGTTTTCGTGAAGACAGCACCCCATTATCATTGAAGAATTTTGCAATATCTTTAAGCTGTCTGCCGTTGATGTACATTAAAAATGCTTCTTTCACAAAGGGTGCGGTAAGCTCATCAAGCTGAAAATGCTTCTTCTCGTCAATCTTGTAACCAACAGGCACATAGCCACCATTGTACTGACATTTCAAAGCGTTTTCTGTCATACCCCTTATAACTTTTTCGGAAAGCTCGGCGGAATAATATTCGGCGTAGCCTTCCAAAACAGCTTCAAGAATGATTCCCTCTGCACCCTCCGAGATTACCTCGGTTGCAGACACAACTTTTACACCGTTCTTGCGAAGGATAGCTTTGTAGTGTGCCGAGTCGTAACGGTTACGGGCAAAGCGGTCAAGCTTCCATACAATGACCATATCGAAAAGCTCTTTTCCGCTCTCCTTAATCATTCTCTGAAACTCAGGACGGTTGTCAGTTTTAGCAGACATTGCTCTGTCTATGTAACTGCCCACAAGATTAAATCCCTTACGCTCCGCAAAAGTTCTGCACTCACGAAGCTGTCCTTCAATGCTCTCCTCTCTCTGATTGTCACACGAATATCTTGCATAAATTACTGCTCTCATTATACCTCCTATCTGATTGGATTTCTTCGTTTTTTACAGTATAGCACTTTTAAAAATATTTGTCAACACTTTAAAGTGATAAACTGTATATTTTCGTTATGAAATTCTCAGAACGAAAAATTAAGCTGCCTGTTTTTCAGTGTTGTCATTTTCCTTTAAATATTCGGCATATATAGCTTTGCCGATTTCGCTGTCGAAGAACTCCTGCATTGATGGTAGCAATCCCTCTACTAAAAGGTCGAGTTGCTCATCTGTTATGATTAAATTATTTTTAGTCTGAAAAATCAATCTGTTGTGACCTCCTGTTATTAAAATCATAAATGTTGTTGCTATGGATTTGAATGGGATAATTATTTTTGGCGAGGCACAGAAAGCTGCGGCGATTAGCTTATCTGCAAAATTATCCCTTTCATATATTTAGGTCACTCAGCACCCTGTTTTATAACCCCAAATTGCAAATTCTATTATCTGCACAGATTGAACTAAAACAAATTGTGGATTATTACAATAAAAACATATGGGTAAGCTTATGCAGGCAAATTATTGATAAAAATGGAAATACGGATTATTTTATTTTGGGTATGCGTAGCAAGCACAGAAAGAATACGTATTCTTTCGATTTCGCTGTAAATTTTGAGCGTACCCTTCAAAAAGTACATTCAGGGAACCCTTGCCCTGAATGACGCCACCTTTTTTTTAGGCTCAGCCTAAGACCGCATAGAAAAACAGCAGATATGCGGCGGCACATCTGCTGTATAAAAT
>JAZSHA010000229.1:0-2917 GCA_045533025.1 Oscillospiraceae bacterium | reverse complement strand
CATTTCTACAACAATCAAAGAATACAACTTAAAACAAAACTGACTCCACTTGAAAAGAGAAGTCAGTATGTTACATAAAACCAATTTTAACTACCATTGGGTGCTTTTTTGTACTGTCCGCACAAATTGGGGCAGTTCATTTTCATAGGAGCTTTTTGTATGTTAGTTTTCACCATTGCTTTTGTAGATGACAGAAAAAGCCTGCCGCAATGACGATACACCGTAAATATGCATATTGTATTTGCTTGGGTCAATACTTCGTAAAGATTGCTTCGGAATTATACATTCGGTGAAACCTAAGCGTTCAGCTTCAATAATTCTTTGTGAAATATTGGAGGTGTTTCTCACTTCGCCTCCAAGACCGATTTCACCGAAAGCAATAAGTTTTTCACTGATTGCAACATCATAATATCCGCTGTAAACAGCCAAAGCAACAGATAAATCACCTGCAGGTTCATCAAGACGAAAACCGCCTACAATATTAAGATAAACGTCGAGGTTGCCGAAAAACATTCCAAGCCTTTTTTCCAGTACAGCAATAATAATTGCTAAACGATTGTAATCAAAACCTGTAGCAGTCCTTTTGGGAGCAGAAAAACTACTTTTGGTAACAAGCGCCTGCACTTCCGCAAGAATAGGACGGCTTCCTTCCATTATGCATGCAACACAAGTACCTGAAATGCCTGTAGGACGTCCCGAAAGGAGCATCAACGATGGATTTTCAACCTCATCTAATCCATTGTCGCACATTTCAAATACACCGATTTCGTTTGTTGAACCAAATCTGTTTTTTACAGCTCTTAAAATTCTGTAGCTTAAATGACGTTCACCCTCAAAATACAGCACCGTATCAACAATATGTTCCATAACCTTAGGACCTGCAATTGCACCGTCTTTATTAACGTGACTGACAATAAAAATAGGAATTTCCTCAGCCTTTGCAGTATGCATAAATAGGTTTGTACATTCACGTACCTGCGTAATACTGCCTGAGCTTGAGTTAATATCGCTTATCGACATAGTCTGAATTGAGTCAATAATTGCAATATCAGGCTTATGAACAGCTATTGTATCAGCAGCAGCCCTTGCATCATTAGTGGAAAGCAACGAAAGATTTTCAGTATCAACACCAAGTCTTTGAGCACGAATTTTAATCTGCCGTGTGCTTTCTTCTCCCGAAACGTATAAAATGGTATAGTTTTCTCCAAGATACTTGCAAATTTGAAGTAGGAGAGTGGATTTGCCTATTCCAGGTTCACCGCCAAGCAAAACCAGCGAGCCCTTTACAAGACCGCCTCCAAGAACACGGTTAAGTTCACCAATTCCTGTTGAGTATCGTACATCATCATCAACATCTACACCTGAAAGTGAAACGATTTTTGAAGACAAATCAACGCTCGGAGCAAGTACATTAGCCTTTAAAGATTTTTTTGAAGATGAAACCTCTACAATTTCTTCCTCAAGTGTATTCCATTCGCCGCAGGAAGGACATTTACCGTTCCATTTTGAACTTTCAAAGCCGCATTGGCTGCATATATATACTGATTTTAACTTTCCTGCCATTTTAACCTCCGACTAAATAATAGCAAATTCATTTATTCCAGAAAATACCGTAAAAGCAACCTTCTGCTGATATCCTTTGTCAGTCAGCTTTGCAGCTTCATCAGGATTGGATAGGAAACCACATTCCACCATTACAGCAGGATTACTGCAATAATAGCACAGATACAATTCGCTTCCGCATAACTTGATTTCACGATTGTTGTCAGGCTGTAAATTGCTGACAAATTTCTGTTGCATTATAGAAGCAAGTTGCTCGCTTTCAGGATTTTTATCGCTGTAGAACATCTGAGCGCCATTGAACTTTGGGTCACTAAAAGTATTCTGATGTATTGAAACACAGATTGCATCATTATATTTATTGAACAGCGCAAGTCTGTTTTCCATATCAGAAATTTTTTGATTTCTTATACCAGTTACCCCTTTATCGTGAATGGATTTGTCCTTGTCACGTGTAACTTCAACATTGTATCCGAACATTTTGCTCAAGTCACGAACAGACAGCATTATATTCAGATTTATTCCTTTTTCAGTCTTTCCGTCAGCTGTTGAACAGCCACCGTCCATTCCGCCGTGCCCTGCATCAAGTAAAATCATACATTCATCTTGATTGAGTGCGGTATCAACTGCAATTGTGTCCTCCATCTTAAACGCCGTATAACATATAACAGCTATACACACACAGAATGTAAAAACAAGAAACAGCGCGTTCCATTTTGCTTTTTTCATATAAATTCCTCCAAATAAACAGCTTGTTTACTGGATTATATGAAATCAGTAACATTTATATGACATTATTTGTTTTTGTTATCCTTCTTGTAGAAAACAAGCTTCACAACATCAATATCATTATATGTGCAGATGTATGTTATAATAATAGCAGCAGGCTGGAGCAGGGTAAGAAATGTCATACCAATTATACCAAACCAAGAAACACCGTCAATAGTACGTTCCTCTGTAAACATAGTAATAAACGGCAAAATCCATATATCGCACAAAATATAAAGGCTCATAAAAGTTTCCTGAATAACATCTGCTTTGCATAAAAACAGAAGTATCAGCATCCCATAAGATACAATCGGAGCAATAACAGCCATTTTTATAGGCATATATTTATCGTACTCCATATTGTGGTATTTTACAGCGTTTTTATCACGTTTTGCAGCATAGTGAGCCCAGTTGAAATAAAGGCCAAGCGTAATGAATGTGGTGCAGAATGCAACAAATATTTTCAAAAAAAGAATCTTGCTCATAAGAACAAGCAATGTGCTACAAACAAAAAAGCACATAAATTCCCCCAAAAACCAGTAACCTATACCCTTGAAGCTTCTTTTCAGAAAATTTTCTTTTTCTCTTG
>JAZSHA010000173.1:0-9431 GCA_045533025.1 Oscillospiraceae bacterium | reverse complement strand
GGCTCACGAACGATAGCACGACCGAGAGCAACACGCTGTCTCTGACCACCGGAGAGAGCCTTTGGCTTTCTGCTGAGGAGGTGAGAGATGTCGAGGATTCTTGCAGCTTCTTCTACCTTACGGTTGATTTCGTCCTTAGGAACCTTACGGAGCTTAAGACCGAAAGCCATGTTATCATATACAGTCATGTGTGGGTACAGAGCATAGTTCTGGAAAACCATTGCGATATCTCTGTCCTTAGGAGCAACGTCATTAACGAGACGGTCGCCGATATAGAGTTCGCCTTCGGAAATTTCTTCAAGACCTGCGATCATACGGAGAGTAGTGGACTTACCACAACCGGATGGACCAACGAGGATGATGAATTCCTTGTCGCGGATTTCAAGGTTAACGTCGGAAACGGCAACAACGCCGCCTGGGTATTTCTTATAAATGGATCTGAGTGATAAACTAGCCATTCTGAACGGACCTCCCAAAAAAATTAGTCTTGCCAAACTCATTACTTCTTTGGCTATGATAATATAATACCAAATTTCCGTATCAAATTTCAAGTTGCTTATTAACTAAACTTCTAAAGCCTTGTTTATTAAGTTTGACGAAAAAATGACAAATGAAAATTTTTCATTATTTTTTTGCATAAATTTTTTCCAATTCATTGTGCAAAATTTCACGGCACTCACCAAGCCCCAATTTTTCGTCCAGTGCCAGACCGCCTATCTGTACACGCTTCAGATACACGACCTTATTTCCTACAGCCTCAGCCATACGCTTCACCTGATGGAACATACCCTCTCTCAGGGTGATGAAAACCTCATTCGGCTTATCTGTTATTTCCAGCAAAGCAGGCAAACATACATCTCCGCCGTCAATTTCCATTCCCCTTGCAAAGGCTTCAATGTCGCTTTCCTTTGCGTCCTTCTCCAGCACGGCAAAATATTTTTTGTCAACGTGCTTCTTGGGGGAGAGAATTTCGTGGGCAAAAACACCGTCATCTGTAATCAGTGCAAAGCCCTCTGTGTCCTTGTCAAGACGTCCCGCAGGGAATAATCCCTGCCTGCGTAATTCGGGCGGAATAAGCTCCAGCACTGTTTCGGTGAGCCTGTCCTTTGTAGCGCAGATTACCCCCGCAGGCTTGTTCAGCATAATATAGATATGCTTTCTGTAAACAACCTCCCTGCCCTCGGAAGCGACAGTGTCCGTATCGGGGCTTATTTTCATATCAAACAGCTTGGCAGTCTGTCCATTTACCGTTACAAGACGCTTTTTTATCAGCTCCTTGGCGTCATTGCGGGAAATATTCAGCTGGTTGGACAGAAACCTGTCAAGACGGAAAGCCTCTCTGTTTTTCGGCATATTATATTCCTTTCTTATCAGAATTTGTAACTATAAGGTATCTTATGTATGACCCAAGCGGTATGCAATTTTCCGAGCTCTTCGCATTGTTGATGAAGGTCTGTACCGAACGTATCGGGCCCCACGGAAATCCCCACCAGCCGCCGAGAGCCGTAATCAGCGTGCAGCAAATCGCAGGTGACGCATCATCAACACTGTAAAACGCTGTTTTTCTTGTCATTGTAAGCACCAGTATTGAAATACACATCTGATATGAAACAACAACATTGCTCCCCTTGAACATTTTACCCTTGAATTCGCACTCCTCATCATTCAGCAGCTTCTCTGCATTTTCAAGGCAGAAGCGGTCGAAAGCCTTCTTTCTATTTTCCTGCATAATCAGATAAACCACATACCATAGCCACGAACCGCATATCAACACCCAAAAAAGCATATTACTCCCCCATAAATAATAACGGGCACCTTTACGGGTACCCGTCAAATGATTATTTTTAGAAATCCTCGCCCTTAGCGCCTTCGTCAAGGTCAGCAAGGTCAGCGTCAAGGCTGTCAAGCTCAGCAAGGTCGCTTTCATCAATTGAGCATTCCTCACAGTCGCACTCGTCGAAGTAGAGCTCGTCCTCGTCATCGAAATCGTAATCGAACTGTTCGATTTCCTCACGCTTTTTCATAGCGTACACAGCAGCAGCCGCACCTGCAGCAGCGGAAGTTACAGCAAGAAGAATAGCACCAAAAGCCTTCATTAAAAACAACTCCTTTTTGATAATAGGGATTAATTAACGTTAAATATAGATATAGTATATCACATCTTTTACAAAATTACAACACCTTTTGCGGATTTTTTTATTTATGCGTATAATGTGGCAGACTGCAAAAAAGCAGTCCGAAGAAAAGCTTCCTCGGACTGCTGTACTATTATAATTATTCAAAAACAGCTTTAAGTGTGAAATCGCCTGTGAAGGTGATTTCGGCAACAGCCGAATTCGGGTCGGAAATTTCTGCTCCTGTGCACTCCCAGCACTTGAAGCTTGCGCCCTCGGCAGGCTCGGCTGTAACTGTAAGAGTGTAGTCGGGGAAATATCTTCCCGTAAATTCCTTGCTCAAATCAAGCACAGCCTCGTCAATTGAAACAGTGCCCTTTGCTGAGTCGGAGGAGCTGATTGTCACGTTTGCAAACTTGCTTAAATCCATTGCGCCTTCCATAAGACCGCAGAAAACAAGGTAACGCTTCTCCATAAAGGTTTCGAACTGATAAAGCTCATCATAGTAGTATTTCTCGGTATCCCATGTAAGCCAGTCGGGACCGAAGCGGCTGAAGGTAGGCGGAACAAGCTTTTTGTAAACCTCACTCATTTCGTCCATAAGCGCCATTGCCTTTTCCTTCTCGAAGTACACGTTTCTCATATTGCACATCGCAGTAACAAGGTCCTTCTTGAAGCCCTCGTTCTGATAAAGAGCGTTTATCATAGCTGCAGGGTTGCGGCTTTCTTCGCCTGTTTCCTCGTCAGTAACCATAATCTCAGCTTCAGCAATTGTCTTGAGAGCCTTTGAGATATTGTCAACGGTGTAAGTGTTGCCGTCACTGTAGATGCCTGTAGAGAAGTCTGTATCATAAACAAGCATTCTCCACTTTCCGTCAGCGTAAGGGCTGTCCTCGCCCTTTTCTCTTACACGCCACATCTGCCAGTTGTTGCCCTCAAAAATGCTGTCCTCGTTGTAGATGTAGAGGTTCAGCGCCAGCATATCGATGAAGCTGCCCATATCCATCATTTCGCAAACTTTTGCGTAGTTAGCCTCGTCGGTCATATCGTTTGTGGTGATAAAATCGAACATATCGTAGTAAAGATTGATGTCGGAGTCGTTACCCTCCTCGATTTCGCCCTTCTTCACGATTACAACATTCTTGTTGTCGATGCCGTAGTTGTTTTCAATATAGTTGTCGGAGTAGTCCTCCGCCATTGTGTACATACCCCAGTATTCGCCGTTAAGGTAAACAACGCAAGGTGCAGAAGCCATTGTGTCAAATCTGCCGCCGTCGGCAAGCTTCTGAATATACGGGTCACGGATTTTTGCAAAGTTGCAGTCATTACCGCCGTTACGGAGCACGAAGGACTTGTACTTTGTAACCTCACCTGTTCCGTCGCTGCGCTGAACATTCGGAATAAGCGGATACTCGACAGCCTTTTTGCCGTAATCTGCTCTTGCAACAAATCTCAAACTTTTCTGCGTATCATTTCTTGAAGCCGCACCCATAATTCTGAAGCCCATATCCTGCATAAAGCTTTCGCCTGCCGCATTTATGTATTCCATATTTACAGGGCGCTCCCACTCCTTGCCCTTGTTGGAGTAGTTGCCCTCAGCCTGCCACGCTTCGTAAGGGCCGTCCTGTGCAGCCTTCCAGTCGTCGTAGGTCTTGCCGAGGATATAAATGCCCTTTTCGTAATCGTAAAGGTTGTCGAATTCCGTCATAAGGGAAATAACGGGAACATTGCCGTACTCCTCCGTACGGTCAATACCAACCCAAAAAGTGCCGTTTCTTACAGCGCTTGTTGTTCCGTCGGGGAATACTGCAATCGCTCTTATAACGTTTGCTTTCTTGACCTTGCCCTTGGGAATGTAATCTCCGCCTGCACTTGTGCCTGTCTGGCTGCTGAGTACATTGGGAGAGGTAGTTCTGTTGCTCAGTACGATTGCGCCTGTGTAGAGAGTGTCCGTTTCGTCAGGCACGCTTCCGTCGAGGGTGTAGAAAATCTTTGCACCGTCGGTAGCGCAGGTCATTTCAAGTGTGATATCATCAGCATAGAAGCCGCTTCCGTGGCTGAATACAACGTCGGTCAGGTTTTCAGCAGGAGCAGCTGTGTAAACTGCTTCGACAGCAGGCTGGCTGTTTTCGCTTCCGCCGTTTCCGCCCGTAGAGTCGCAGCCTGCAAGACCTGCGCAAAGAGAAAACGCAAGCATAGCTGCGATTAATTTATTTCCGTTAAAGCGCATAGTAAACCTCCAAACAAATTTTTTCCATAATTATAGCACAGCCAAATACCAATTGTCAACCAAGCTGCGTTATTTCATATACAATGCCATTTCCGACTGGAGAATGTTCTGCAAATCGGAAACAATGGTAGAATATTTTCTGTCTATGCCGAGAAGTCTGCGGAGTGCAGCTACACAGCCCTTGTAATCACGGCTGCTGCGGAGGAGGTTAATTTCCGCAATTGTAACCGCCGCCATAACCTCAGGCGGCACGGAGCTTTCCCCGAATGACTGAAGGTACATAATTCCCAGATTACCCAAATCGTTATACATAAACGAAGCGGAAAGCGAATTTTTAAGACGTCCCACAGCTGTTTCAAGGTAAATCTTAACCGCTGTAAGGATATCTCCCCTTGCGACGCCTTCAATACTCAGCGACTTGATTTTTTCGTTGAAATTGAAAACAAGCTCAAAGCCTTCCTCCACAAGTCCCGAAACGTCGCCGCACTTTGAAAGATACGGGAATGGGTTTATGCCTTCGTCAAGCATTATGCAGAGCAGGTCGGGACAATCTGTGCCGTGCTTGTCGGTATACGTTATAATTCTCGCCTCGCTTGAAGCCGTTTTGGAGAAGTGCTCCTTATAAACCGACAGCAGGTGTCTCTGAGGTGCGGATTTGAGGTTTGCCGCCGCAAGCTTGTTTATTACGGCTGTGCGCACATTGCTTTTTATCGCAAACACAACGTAACGGAAGGCACGGAACATTTCCTTTTGGAATTTTCCGCTTTCGGTCAGCAGCGAAACAAGCTTCTTCTCGTCGCACATACTAAGGAACACTGTTTCCTGACGGATACGGTCGAAGAAGTAATTTTTTCTGTCCGTGTAAGAGTCCGCAGGGCAGAGTCGGAAGCTGTTTTCAGCTTCCTTCATACGGTTTAAGTTAAGACAGCAGTTCACATAGAAGATGTGCATTTCCGCAAGCGCATATTCATCGGAAAGATGACGGTATATGTAAAGTATATCACGGGTGCGGATACCCTGCCTTTCGATTTCCTCATAAAGGCTGAAATAGCTTTCCATCATCTTGCGTGCTTCCTCGTGTTTACCCATATTATAAAGAGCAAGTGCGGCAAAGCCTATAATTTCAAGGTCGGTGTTGCGCACCTTTACCTTTATCTCGTCGCTGAGGGAGAAGTATTCCTCATAAACCTTCAGGACATCGTCATTCCGTCCTCTTGAAACATAAGAAGCCATTCTGCACTGGTAAAGTGCAAGCACATAATCGTCCTTGTTTTTCAGACAAAGGTCAATACCCTTCTGTAAATATTCGTCAGCCTTTTCCTTGCCGTCCGCCTTAGCGTAGTAAGCCTCGTAAAGCTCACGGTAAAGAGAAGCGCTCTCCTCACCGTTTTCAAGGCGCTGGTGAAGAAGCTCGGTGTTTCGTTCGGATTTTTCGTCAGAGCGTGACTTTACATAGCCGTAATGGTCAGCAATATCCGTAAGCAATCTTAACGGCTGACCGTGGGTGTTGAGCTTTTCGTGCACCTTGTTTTCATATCTTGTTTCGGGAAGAATTTTCGTAAGTCTCGGAACATAGAAGTCAACGTATCTTCCCCTGCGTTCCTCATTCTGATAGTTTCTTACCATAAAGGAAGCGGAGTTGTATTCCTTGTATTCGCCCGAGTTGAAAAAATTGATTATATCGTCGCAGGAAAGGAAAATTTCGTCGGCGTCAACCGCCATAAACCATTCGCCCTTTGCCTGCATAAGTCCCACATTTCTTGCGGCAGAGAAGTCCTTTGTCCATTCGTAGAACAGAACCTTATCGGTAAATTCCTTTGCAATTTCAACCGTGCTGTCGGTTGAACCCGTATCAACAATAATAAGCTCGCTGTCAACGTTTTTCAGTATCGGCTGAAGCGCTTCAAGACATTTTCTGAGAATTTTTTCTTCGTTTTTTACTATCATACCTATTGTAAGCAGCATTATTCCAACTCCTTTGCAGATTAAGGTATACTATATTAATAATATCACATTTGTTTTACGATTGCAACAAGTCAATTCTGAATTCAGCATCAGTCCGAGATTTTACAAAGTGAAACATCGAAGCAAATTGCCCGAAATTTGTTTTAATTCCGAATTTCGCATTCCGAATTCCGAATTCCCTGCACGGTGTTTCTTCGGCGAAGCTCTTTGTCAATTCCGTTCAGCACGGATTTTTTGTCACGGCTCCAAAGGGGAGCGACAAGAGTTTCCTTGTCCCCGTCCCCCGTAAGGCGTTCAATGAGAGTTTCGGGGTGAAGCAATTCCAGTTGGTCGCAGACGGTTTCTATGTAGCTGTCCATATTCATTTCAGCAAACTCGCCCCTCTCAAACATCTCCGCAAGAGCCGTGCCCCGAATGATATGGAGCAGGTGAATTTTTACAGCGTGGGGACGAAGCCTTCCGAGCTCCCTTGCCGTCTCAAGCATCATCTCCCCCGTTTCAAAGGGCAGACCGTTTATGATGTGCACGCAGACGTTTATCCCCCGCTTTTCCAGCATTTCATAGCCGTGAAGGAAATCCGAGTATGTGTGACAGCGGTTGATAAGCGTTGCTGTTTTATCGTGAATAGTCTGCAAGCCGAGCTCCACCGTAAGATAGGTCTGCTCCGAAAGCTCAGCAAGATAATCAGCCGTTTCCTCGGTTATGCAGTCGGGACGTGTCGAAACCGCAAGCCCCACAGCATTTTCCTGCGACAGCGCCTCGCTGTAAAGTCTTTTCAGCTTTTCAAGGGGAGCGTAGGTGTTGGTGTTAGCCTGAAAATAAGGAATATACAGCACCTCGCTGCCCCACTTGCTCTCAAGCCTCTTCCGCACCTCGTCAAACTGCTCCGATATGCTTTTTATCGGGTCGCCGCCGAAATCGCCGCTGCCCCTTGCCGAGCAGTATATACAGCCGCCCCTGCCCTTTGTACCATCAATATTCGGGCAGGTAAAGCCGCCGTTAAGGCTGACCTTGACAGCCTTTTTCCCGAAGCGCTTTTTCAGGTATGCGCTTTGCATATTGTATCTTTTATTGGTGTCGGGGTCGGGTAAAATAACAGACATTTTCCGCTGCTCCTTTTATGTAAAATTAACGTATTTGCGCCGCTTTTTTTTACTATTATAGCGTATTATTCAGAAAAATGCTACTTATTTCGGCAAAAAGGCTATTGCTTTTTTTGTTTTTTGTGGTATAATGAAAGAGTATAGATATATAAATTTACAGAACGGAGGGCGGCTTTTATGAAAACTGTTATGGTTACAGGTGCGTCCGGTCTTATCGGAAGCGAACTTTCTGAAGCCTTGCTTAACAAAGGGTTTAAAGTAGTAGGTGTCGACAACACTCCAAGTGCATCTGTCGGCAATCCTAATTTTGTTTTTGTTCAGTCTTCTATAGATGATAAGGACGCTGTCACAAGAGCTATGTCCGAGCACAGAATTGATGTACTTGTTCATGTTGCCTGCTCGGTTGACAATGACCTGCCTAATATTATTACTTCTGCTCACGAAAAGCAGTCTGCTGCGGTTGATAAGTATCTTTACAAGAATGCCGTTACAGCAGGCGTAAGCGATATAATTCTTCTCAGCACTCATCAGATTTATGCTCCTCAGAAAACCCGTGAGCCAATCCGTGAGTCAGCTGACGAAAAGCCTTCAAGCGATTACGCTAAGATGAAATATGACAGTGAAAAGGCTCTTGCAAAGGTTATCAAGGGCGCAGGCTCTTGTAAGGGCGTTATCGCAAGAGTGTGTCCGATTTACACAAAGACTTATGTGCCTAATCTCCATGCTAAGATTTTTGACCCTAAGGACAACTGCTCCTACATCTACGGCTACGGCGATTACGGCTTCACCTTCTGTTGCCTTTACAACTTCATCGACTTTGTTCTCGGTGTTCTTACAGTAAGCGGCGGCATCAACTATCAGGGCGTTTACAATGTCTGCGATACAAAGCCTATCCTTGCTAAGGAAATCGTTGAGTTTGAAAGAGCTCACCACAAGCTGGGTGCTGTTATTCAGCGTAACTACAGCGTTGTTAAGTCCATTGGCTTCGGCAACAAGGACGCTAAGGTGGATTACCGCTACAACGACCCAAGCATTGTTTGCAGCAACGTTTCCTACGATAACACAAAGGCTCAGCGAATTTCCACATTCCGCTGGAAGCTTTCAAACACAAAGTAAAATTCAAGCCGCTCCCGTTGGGGGCGGCTATGCTATTTATATGAGGTGCAGATATGAAAAGATATGATGTTATCCTTTTTGACCTTGACGGGACACTTACCGACTCGGCGGAGGGAATTGTAAACTGTGCGGAGTACGCTCTTAATGCTATGGGAATAACCGAGCCTGACAGGAGCAGGCTACTTCGGTTTATCGGTCCGCCGCTGGTTGACTCGTTTATGGATTTTTACGGAATGAGCCGTGAGGACGCTTTGAAGGCAGTCGCACTGTACCGAGAACGCTTTCCTGTGAAGGGAATTTTTGAAAACCGTGTTTATGAGGGTATCCCCGAAGCGCTGGAGCTGCTGAAAAAGTCGGGAAAAAGGCTTGCTGTGGCAACATCAAAGCCTGAGGTTTACGCAAATCGTATTCTGGAGCACTTCAAGCTTGCGGAATTTTTTGAGGTCGTTACAGGTGCGGAATTAAGCGGAGAGCGAAACGCAAAGTCCGAGGTTATCGAGGAGTGCCTGAAAAGGCTGGGTAATCCCGATAAAGAAATCGTGCTTATGGTAGGTGACAGAAAGCACGATGTCATCGGAGCAAAAGCCTGCGGAGTGGACTGCGCAGGGGTGAAATTCGGCTACGCTGAGGAAAACGAGCTGGAAAATGCAGGTGCAATATGTACGTTTGATACGCTTATACAGCTTGCTGAAGCTGTCACAAAGGCGATATAAAGCCTTGCCGTACAGTAAATGACGCCAAATTATGTGCAAGTTTAACATATTTTTCTTGGCGGCGGCAAATATTCTTGACAAATCATAGCAAATAGTGTATCCTAATATTGTAAAGGTATAGGTGTACTATACCAATTTTTCCGTATTCGGGGAATGGAGTTATTATTATGGCTGATATTAGACTTACTGA
>JAZSHA010000181.1:0-6216 GCA_045533025.1 Oscillospiraceae bacterium | reverse complement strand
ACACCCTCTTTTCGGGTCAGAGCCATATATTTCTTCGCATTTTTGCGCGTTGCCTTGTCGGAAGAATTGTACCAGCCAATGGCGGTATCATTATCGTGAGTGCCGATATAAACCACGCTGTTTCGTACATAGTTGTGCGGTAGGTAATTGCTGTCTTCCCCACCAAAGGCAAACTCCAGCACGTTCATTCCGGGGAAGCCTGACTCCTTAAGCATTTTCTTTACATCAGCGGTAAGGAAGCCCAAATCCTCAGCAACAAGATTAACGTTTCCGAGCTTTGCACGGATAGCCTTGAAAAGCTTCATTGACGGACCGGGGAGCCACTCACCGATTTCAGCGGTTTCGTTGCCGTAAGGAATTGCGTAGAAGCTTTCGAAGCCTCTAAAATGGTCAATACGGGTCAGGTCGAAAAGTCTGCCCGAATACTCGACACGGGAAATCCACCACTTATAGCCTGTTTTCTCCATATAGTCCCAGTTGTAAAGCGGGTTGCCCCAAAGCTGACCCGTCTTGGAAAAAGCGTCAGGAGGACAGCCTGCAACTTTTGTAGGACGTCTGTCCTTGTCAAGCATAAACAGCTCAGGACTTGCCCATATATCGGAGCTGTCCATTGAAACGTAAATCGGCATATCACCGTAGATTTTTATACCCTTTGAGTTTGCGTATTTTTTCAGCGCATTGTACTGTTCGAAGAATTTATACTGGATAAATTTCACGCAGCTTGTTTCCTCAGCAAGCATATCAGCGTAACGTTTTACAGCCTCAGCTTTGCGCAGACGGATGTCATCGTCCCATTCAGTCCACATAACATTGCGGAAGTGCTTTTTCAGTGCTGTAAACAGTGCATAATCCTCCAGCCAGAATTTATTTCTGTTGCAGAAAGCGTCAAAATCGGAGAGAGTATCTTCATCAGCTGTTTCAAAAAATGATTTGCAGGCTTTTTTCAGTACAACCTGCTTGAAGCTGTCAAGCTGACCGAAATCGGTAAAGGATTGCTTTTTTTCGATAACCTGCAAATCGGTATCGTCAGCAGAAATAAGTCCCTCACCAATAAGTGTTTCAATATTAATCAAAAGCGGATTTCCCGCATAAGCGGAGTAGCTCTGATAAGGGGAGTCACCGAAGCCTGTAGGTCCGATGGGAAGTATCTGCCAGTATTCCTGACCGCTGTTTACAAGAAAATCAACAAATTTGTAAGCCTGCTTGCCGAGAGTACCGATGCCGTATTTGTCGGGCAGGCTGGAAATGTGTAACAAAATGCCGCAGCTGTGCATAAAAATCATTCCTTTGCAAATAATTAATATCATTATACACCATTCACGTTTGATTTTCAAGCATTGGAGTATAACTTGTGCAAAATACAAATAATTTGAAAAACACAAATAATTTGTGTATTGTACAAAAAAATATACCGCAGAGGAGAATGTAAAATGAATTACCAGAACAATAACCAGTCTAATAACCGTCAGAACAACAACCAGAGCAGCAACCGCCAGAATAATCAGCAGAACAACAGACAGGATAACAATCGCTCCGAAAACAAGAAGGATAACAACCAGAGCAGATAACCTTCCGAAATCAGCCGTTGTGCACGAGATACAGCGGCTGATTTCATATTTCGCAATAATTATAGTGACAACCCCCAAAAAGTGTGCTATAATGTATCCATTAAATCTTTGGAGGAACAGTTATGACTGCTAACGAAAAAATAACCGCTCTGCGCAACGAAATGAAATCCGCAGGCGTTGACGTTTATATTGTACCCACTTCTGATTTTCACGACAGCGAATATGTGAGCCCGTATTTTATGGCACGCCGATTTCTCAGCGGTTTCACAGGTTCTGCAGGTACACTTGTTGTAACCGCAGACAAAGCGTCACTGTTCACTGACGGACGCTATTTTTTACAGGCTGAAAATCAGCTTGCGGGCAGCGGAATTGTCCTTATGAAGTCAGGTGAGCTGAATGTTCCGACGGTGAAGAAATATGTTGAGGACTCTCTCCCAAACGGCGGGGCAATAGGCTTTGATGGACGTGTTGTAACAGGCTCGGCTGGGGAAGGCTACGAAAAGCTTGCTATGGAAAAGGGCGGCAGGGTAATATGTGATATTGACCTTGCTGACAAGGTTTGGACAGACAGACCTGCACTTGAACACACGGAAATTTTTCTTCTTGACGAGAAATACAGCGGCAAAAATGCGGCAGAAAAGCTTGCTGAGGTACGTGGAAAGCTTGCCGAGGAAAAGTCTGACGTACATATTATGACAACCCTTGACGATATTTCCTGGCTGTTCAATATCCGTGCCAATGATGTGGAGTGCTGTCCTGTTGTGCTTTCCTATGCGGCAATTACAGCTGAAAAGGCTTATCTTTTCCTTGAAGAACAGGCTTGCAGTGAGTCTGTACTGGAGTATTTGCAGAAAAGCGGTGCGGAAATTCTTCCTTATGACAGCATTTATGAGTATGCAGAAAAGCTGTCGGGAAAGCGCGTACTGATAAACAAAAGCCGTGCTAATTACCGTTTGGTGCAGTTGCTTTGTAATTGCGAAATTATTTCTAAGTCAAATCCGACAACTCTGCTGAAAGCTGTGAAGAACCCCGTCGAAATCGAAAATATCCGCAAGGCGCACCTTATAGATGGTATCGCTGTTACAAAGTTTATGTACTGGCTGAAAAATAATGTTGGCAAAATAAAAATCACAGAAAGCGACGCAGCAGCGTATATCGACAGCTTACGCAAAGAAGTCGGCGGCGACAGCTTTATCAGAGTAAGCTTTGAAACAATCAGTGCCTACGGGGCAAATGCGGCTATGGTGCACTACTCCTCTGAAACGGGAAACAACGCTGAATTGAAGCCCGAGGGTATGCTCCTCGTTGACAGCGGAGGACACTATCTTGAAGGTACAACCGATATTACACGTACATTTGCTCTTGGTGAAATTACAGATGAAATGCGCAGCCATTTTACAGTTACGCTCCGTTCAATGCTTAATCTGGCAGCGGTAAAATTTATGTATGGCTGTACAGGTGAAAATCTCGATATTCTTGCGCGTGAGCCGATGTGGAAAATGGGGCTTGATTATCGTCACGGTACAGGGCATGGCGTTGGCTACCTTCTAAGCGTTCACGAGTCACCCAACAGTTTTCGTTGGAGGTTGAGGGAGGATTTGCCGAGGACGGCAGTGCTGGAAGAGGGTATGGTTACAACTGATGAGCCTGGAGTTTATATTGATGGCAGTCACGGAATACGCATAGAAAATGAGCTGCTGTGCAAGAAGGCTGAAAACAGCGAGTATGGTCAGCTTATGGAGTTTGAAATGCTTACCTATGCGCCGATTGATTTGGATTGTATTGACCTTTCTCAGATGGAACAGCGTGACAAGGACAGACTGAATAGATACCACAGAATGGTCTATGAGAAGCTTGCACCGTATTTTGAGAGAGAGGAGCTGGAATTCCTGAAAAAATACACAAGGGCAGTTTGACAATCTGTTATACACAAAATGGAAATACAGAATATGACATTTTTGATGCTGAAATATAGTAAATAGTGTATTTTGCGTCAAAAATTCAAGTATTTATTGTGCAATGTTACACAATGTAAACGTTCTATTTGTTAAAAATGATACTTGACAATGATAAATAAAATATAGTAAAATTATAGTAATCAAAGGGCGTGTAAACGATTTTACTTTATACATTTTGCCCTAAATTAAAAGGAGAGATTTATTATGAAGAAATCAAGAATTCTCAGCGCAATTACTGCTGCAGCTATCGCAGCTACAACATTCGTATCTATGGCAATGCCTGTTTCCGCAGCTGATTCCTACCACGCTTATATCGGCGTTCAGACTCAGAATTTTGCATTCAGAAATGCTTGGAATGATGCTACATATGGTCAGGGTATCACAGGTGAAGACGGTATGGTTTATTTTGACCAGATTACAGGTTGGGAAGGTTCTACAGCTCTTAATAAGGGCGGCGATTTCACAGACGTTGAAATCACAGGCGACGGTACATACAAGGTTGGCGTAACAAACTTCGACTTTGGTGCAGACGAATACCTTAACCTCCTCTTTGTTTCCACAGATATGCCACTTGACAGCGGCATCACAATCAGCGATGTTAAGATTATTATGGATGGTCAGACAAAGCACACATTTGATGAAGCTTTCCTTAGCCCTGATGAAACAACATATCTTCAGCCTATGGCTATCAATATCTGGAACACTGACCTTGGCGGACAGGAAGGTCTCTTCGGCTATGTAATGCCTACATCTTCTATCGAAATTGAATTCACAGTTTCCAACTTCCCAGCTGCAGGCGCTGCTGATACAGCTGAAACAGAAACAACAGCTCCAACAACAGGTAACGTTCCTGTTGCTGTAATGCTTTCAGTAATGGCTGTTGCAGGTGCTGCTGCAGTAGTATCCAAGAAAAGAAACTAAGTGTTTCTTTTCTAAGAGAAACTAATTTGTAATTGAATCAGCTTATTCAAGACTGCTGCTACCGCATAATCGGCGGCAGCGGTCTGAATTTTTTAGTGAATTAATCGTTTTCACGAACCATATTCACAAACCGTAATTCGGTTTGAATGTCCCAACGAAAGGACTGATTAATCAAAATGGCATCTGATATCGCTAACCTTTCCGAAAAGGAAATCAAGGCAAGAAATAAAAAAAGACTTGCTGCTCCGAAAACAATGCAGGAAAAAATAGCTGATGTGCTGTACTGGATAATGCGTATCGGCATTATTGCAAATGTTGTTATGCTGTTTTTCCCTTCCTTCAACCCAATCAGAGTCAGCGAAAACGTAAACAAGAATATGTCATTGTTCTCGTGCTCCCTTTCATACGAGTCAATGCTTAATACATTCAAGGCAACTCTCCGACGTCAGGAATGGCTGGAGCCTGCTTTCCAAACGCTGAGCGTAATCGGTGTAATCATCATTATCGCAACTATTCTTGCAATTGCAGGCGGCTGTATGTCCCTCGGCAATACGAAGCTGAAAAAGTTCGGTCTGCTGTTCACTTTGGCAGGCGGTATTGTACAGCTCATTGCTGTAATGCAGATTAACCCGATTGTTCAGGACTTGGCTAACCAGTCTAATGCTGTAGGCAAGTTTGAGGATATGAAGCTTTTCTTTCCTTCGATTGTTACTGCATTTACTGCGATTTCTATTGCTTATATAGCAATTTCCGTTGTAAACTTTGTTCTTCTTCCAAGAGTGAAGAAGGAAGATGCATTTGAGATGGAGCCTCAGTATCAGTTGTTCCTTATGATGCTTCCTTTTATTGCTCTTGCATTCGTTTTCAGCTACCTCCCACTCTACGGATGGAGATACGCTTTCTTCGAGTACAAGTCCGGTGAAACTCTCACAATGGATAAATTTGTAGGCTTCAAGTGGTTCACTCAGCTGTTCCAGAATGCCGCTACAAAGCGTGATATCGTAACTGTGCTGAAAAACACACTCGCAATGAGTGGCCTTGGTATCGTAACAAGCTGGATTCCTATGGCGTTTGCGATTTTCCTTTCTGAAGTCAAGAATACCCAGTTCAGACAGCTTGTTCAGACTTTTACAACAATTCCAAACTTCATCAGCTGGGTACTTGTTTATGCGATTGCTCTTGCAATCTTCTCTACAGACGGCTTTATCAACACAATGCTTACCAGCATTACAGGTGAAGCTGTTACAACAAACTATCTGATGAACAGCGACCATATGTGGCTGAAAATGCTTGCATGGGGTCTTTGGAAGGGCGTGGGCTGGAGTGCTATCATTTACATAGCTTCTATCTCAGGTATCGACCAGGGTCTTTATGAAGCGGCTACAGTTGACGGTGCAGGCAGATTTGCTAAAATGTGGTACATAACTGTTCCTGAGCTTATCCCTACATTCTGCGTACTTCTGCTTATGTCTATCGCAAATATCCTCTCCAACGGTATGGACCAGTATCTCGTATTCTCCAATGCGGTAAATCGTGAGTCAATTCAGGTTCTCAACCTTTACGTTTACAACCTCGGTATCGGAAACGGTCTTATCCCGCTTTCAACTGTTATCGGTATGGTTAAGTCGGTAGTCAGCGTTGTGCTCCTGTTTGCGGCAAGCGGCGTGTCCAAGGCTGTCCGCGGCGAGAGTATTGTTTAAGGAGGTGCGGATATGAGCGTAATTAAACTTACACGTAAGGAAAAACTTGAAGAAAAGAAATATTTCAAG
>JAZSHA010000046.1:0-4256 GCA_045533025.1 Oscillospiraceae bacterium | reverse complement strand
AGTTCACCGAGAACATAAGCTTCCTCGCCTGCAGCCTTGAGTGCAGCGATAGCCTTATCAGCATCTGCCTTGTCAACAACAACGCACATACCAACGCCCATGTTATATGTATTGAACATATCACGTTCAGGGATATTGCCTGTCTTTGCGATAAGGTCAAAGATTGGGAGAACCTGAACGTCAGCTCTTGCAATCTTAGCGGAAAGTCCGTCAGGGAGTGCACGTGGAATATTTTCATAGAAGCCGCCGCCTGTGATATGGCTGATGGACTTGACATTTACAGCGTCAAGGAGAGCCATAATAGGCTTAACGTAAATTCTTGTAGGTGTGAGCAGGCATTCGCCAAGCTTCATACCAAGCTCGTCGTAGTATTTATTGAGGGACTCCTCTGTCATATCAAATACCTTTCTGATAAGGGAGAAGCCATTGGAGTGGATACCGCTGGACTTGATGGCAATCATAACGTCGCCAGCCTTCTGTGTGGAAGGGTCGAGAATCTTATCCTTGTCAACAACACCTACAGAGAAACCAGCGAGGTCGTATTCGTCCTCAGGCATCATACCTGGATGTTCAGCTGTTTCGCCGCCGATAAGAGCGCAGCCAGCCTGTACACAGCCTTCAGCAACACCAGAAACGATAGTTGCAATCTTTTCAGGAATGTTCTTTCCGCAAGCGATATAGTCCAGGAAGAACATTGGCTTTGCGCCGCAGCAGATAATATCATTTACGCACATAGCAACGCAGTCGATACCAACTGTATCGTGCTTGTCCATAATGAAAGCCGCCTTGATTTTTGTACCAACACCGTCAGTACCAGAAACGAGAACAGGGTTCTTAACCTCGGAGAGGTCCATTTCAAACAGACCGCCGAAGCCGCCGATACCTGAAAGAACACCCTTTGTCATTGTTCTCTTAACGTGTGATTTCATAAGTTCAACAGACTTGTAACCTGCAGTTACGTCAACGCCTGCTTCCTTGTAGCTATCAGAAAAACTCTTCATATTATCTATTCCTTTCAAAAATTATCAACCTTTACCATTCCAGCAATATGTACACATCTTGCACTGGTCAAGACCTACTGCATCAACTGTACCCTCAAGTGACTGGAATTCAAGAGATGTAAGCTTGAGACGCTTACAGATTTCAGCACGAAGCTTCTTTCCTCTTTCAGTGTTTGTATTACTGTATTCCTCAATATACTTGACACCCTCATTGCCCTCAAACTCGTGTATAATACGGCGAGCAATAAGGTCAAGTTCAGAGTTGCTTCGTGAGAAATTGAGGTATTTACAGCTGTACATAATCGGAGGACACGCTGAACGCATGTGTACTTCCTTTGCACCGTTTGCGTAAAGGAATTCAACTGTTTCACGCATCTGTGTACCTCTTACGATACTGTCGTCAACAAACAGAAGCTTCTTGCCCTCGATAAGCTCGTGAACAGGAACAAGCTTCATTTTCGCAACGTGATTTCTCATTGTCTGGCTCTGCGGCATAAAGCTTCTTGGCCAGGTTGGTGTATACTTGATAAACGGTCTTGCAAACGGGATACCGCTTCTGTTAGCGTATCCGATTGCGTGCGGTACACCTGAATCAGGAACACCGCAAACGTAGTCAACGTCAGGGAGTGTACCGTTCTTCATATCAGCTTCAGCCATGATTTCGCCGTTGCGTGTTCTCATTGTTTCAACGGTTACACCCTCATAAATAGAGTTCGGGTAACCGTAATAAGTCCAGAGGAAGGAACAGATTTTCATATTTTCTGTGCCGTAGTGCAGAATTTCAAATTTGTTCGGGCTGAACTCAACGATTTCTCCAGGCATAAGCTCACGGTAAATCTCATATCCAAGCTTCTGGAATGCAAATGACTCAAAAGAACAGCAATAGCCATCATCACGCTTACCGATGATAATAGGAAGTCTACCGTTCTTATCTCTTGCACAGATGATAGAATGGTCTGTCAAAATCATAAGGGACATTGTACCCTCAATTTTTTCCTGCGCATACTTGATACCTTCAACGAAGGATTCCTTCTGAGAAATAAGTGCACCGATGAGTGAGCTTGAATTAACCTTACCGCTGCTCATTGCTTCAAAGCTTGCAAAGCAATTATCAACGAACTCATTTCTCAGTTCTTCGGCATTATTAATAACACCGATGTTACAGACAGCATACACACCCAGCTTTGACCTTAAAAGAATTGGCTGCGGGTCAGAGTCACTGATACAGCCAATACAGAGTTCACCCTGCATTGCGTCGATATCGCCTTCGAACTTAGTTCTGAATGGCGAATTTTCGATACTATGAAGGCTTCTCTGAAAGCCGAGTTCCTTGGAATATGCAGTCATACCGCCTCGGCGTGTTCCGAGGTGCGAATGATAGTCCGTACCGAAAAATACATCACTTACACAGTTGTTTTTTACAGCTGCTCCAAAAAATCCACCCATAAATTAATCTCCAAATATTATAATTAAAGTTCAGCAACCATCTGCTGCATTTTAGCATCCTTAGCCTTAACGCCCTCAATCATCTTAACCTTTGCATCAGCAAGCTTTTCAGCAAGTCCCTCATCAGAAATAGCAAGCATCTGAATAGCAAGGATTGCAGCGTTCTTTGCACCATTTACAGCAACAGTTGCAACAGGAATGCCTGAAGGCATCTGAACGGTTGCAAGAAGTGCAACAAGTCCGACAAATGTAGACTTAATCGGAATACCAATTACAGGGAGAGTTGTGTGACCTGCGATTACGCCTGCAAGGTGAGCAGCCATACCTGCTGCACAGATGATAATTCCGAAGCCGTTCTCCTTAGCCTTTGAAGCAAATTCGGAAGCCATTTCGGGAGTACGGTGAGCAGACATAACGTGCACCTCATAAGGTACACCATAAGCCTTAAGCTCTGCAACAGCGTCCTTTACAACTGGAAAATCGCTGTCGCTGCCCATAATTACTGCAACTTTTTTCAACATAGATATAACTCCTTTTCGGAAATTTATTATAAAATTACTTTTTTTAACAAAACAAAAAGCTGTGAAAACAGCAGGTAATCACAGCTTGATTGGTGCGCACTTATTTTTTGATACAAAAATTCCGCCGCAGCGAGAACACTGTCCTGACAGCAGCGCAGAAAAATATATGGAATCAGTTAAACGGTTGGCAATAATTGTCACGGTCAAACCCTCCATAGCGAATTCAAATCATATATATTGTACTATATTTTTCCCTAAACTTCAAGTGTTTCACGAAAAAAAATCACTTTTTATAAAAATTCTTAATTATCTCTTGCATTTTTCGAAAAATATGATAAAATAGTAGTTAGGAAATCCGAAAAAGCTTCGGAACACATTTCCCAAGACCAAACATGGAGGTGTTTTTCAATGGCATACATCATCAACGACGATTGCATCAGCTGCGGCGCTTGCGCAGACGGCTGCCCTGTAAACGCTATTTCTGAGGGTGACGGCAAGTACGATATCGACGCTGCAACATGCATCGACTGCGGAGCTTGTGCTGACGCTTGCCCTGTATCTGCTCCTGTTGCTGAATAATCAACAAAGCATACTTAAATCCCCGTACCGAAGTACGGGGATTTTTTTATTTTATCAGCTTATCAAGTTCTGTCAGCAATTTCTGTTTCATCTTGTTAAGCTCATCATCGGTAGGACAATTGCTGTCATCGTACATCAGGTGCATAGGATACCACCATACAGGACCTTTGCCGTTATTTCCGTAATTTTCGATATCACCTGTTCTTCTTGGAAACAGATGCCAGTGAAGATGTGTGTCACCATTACCAAGCAACTCATAATTCATCTTCTCTGCTCCAAAAGCACTTGACACAGCCTCAGCCACAACAGACATTTCCTCAAGAAATTTCATCTTGGTTGAATAATCCAACTGGAACAATTCAGTTTTGTGTTCCTTGCAAAGGAATATTGTGTATCCCTTAAAATGCTGGTTATCACCTATAACAACGTAGCCTGTTTCCAGTTCTTTCACAAAGTATGGATTTGTCCCATTTTTTACCATTTCAATTCTATCGCAGATGAGGCACATAGCAAATTCCCCTTATAAAAAAATCCCCACACCGAGGTATGGGGATTTAAAAATCAATTATTCGTTGATAGCTGTAACAACGCCTGAACCTACTGTTCTACCACCTTCACGGATAGCGAAACGGAGACCGTCTTCGATAGCGATTGGTGTGATGAGTTCAACGTCGATAGTTACGTTATCACCAGGCATACACATTTCCTT
>JAZSHA010000232.1:0-20288 GCA_045533025.1 Oscillospiraceae bacterium | reverse complement strand
ACATGTCCCCTCCCGGATAGACACCCCATCTCTCCGAGACCAAGACCCCTCTGCTTGACTTTCTCTCAAATCTGTGTTATAATTTAATCAATGGAGGTGAGGTAGAAAATGCCTATGAGATTTAAACTTGATTTCAATCTTGAAACCTCCCAAGAAAGACTTTAGTACCTCAAGGATACTGTTGACTTTACACAACTTACCAAGAAAGACATTGAGACTTGTACAGATTACGTTTTGTACGGTAAAGACCCTGAGAAAAACAATACTTCAGTTGTTGACCGCAAAGAGGTCTACATTAAAACCCGTTATAATTCGTATAGCCAATCAGAACCAGTTTCTTTGGAAGCATTGATGGAAAGTCCAACATTTGACGAAACTATTTTTACTAAAGAGAAAAACATTTATAAGAAAGTTAAACCCGAATCGATTAGTTAGAACAGAGAAAAGTATAAGGATATTCCTGGTATGAAGGAGCTTTGGGAGGCTATTGATTAGCTTGACAGAAGACTTAAGCTTGCTAAGGGGGAAATTCAGCCGGAACGCGGCGAAGTTGTCCCACAGCTTGACTCAAAACAACTTTACCACTTGAACCATTAGTTGATTGAGCTTAGAAAGCAACAGTACATGTTGAAGGATTCAGCTCATCCAGAACAAGTGGCGAGTAAGAACTATGGTAGTTTTTATGCAAGTCCAATTGACTCGGAGATGAATTATCCGGTTTACCCATGTGGAATGATGAGTTATCAGAACGACAGTGGGTTCATTCACCCGGATAGAAGTGGGCGTCAATTCGCCGCGAGAGACATTGAGAAAGAAATTGAGGAGCTTAAGAAAAAAGGAAAGCCCTATTTTAGCTTTTTAGACAAAGAGCATGTTTATTAGTTATGTTTGAATTATTATTAGATTAAGGATTAGGCTGAGAAGAACCCTGATTCGCCGCTTAATAATTTGTTATGGACGTTGGATTTTTATATTGAGAAAGCGAATTTGAGTGAGCAGTAGAAGTTGATTACTGAGGCGAAGAAGCATAATATGTTGAATAAGGAGATTTGTTAGCTCCTGATGGATAAGATGGGGATTTATCATTAGGAGAACTATATTTCAACTATTTGGAATAAGGTTTGTCAGCTTATATGCGATGCCGCCGACCTTAATTATGATGAATGGTGTTGCAAGGATTATAAGCCTGCGTGGAAAAAGTGCAATTGTTGCGGCGAAATGATGTTGAGGGACCCGCGTAATTTTGTTAGAAAATCGAAATCACCTGATGGGCTTACTAATCGTTGTAAGAGATGTGATTAGAAAAAGAGACGAGGTGAGATTTGATGGGATTGGGTAATAGTTATGAAGCGAAGTTGATGGAGTGTTTTACTTCGTTTTAGATTACAGATATACTTGGCTTTGCTAAGATTGTTAAAGTTGACCCAAATATTATTGAGAAAGCAATTCTTAATGAGGATTGGGAAGAATTGATTATTACTACGGTTGAGTTCTATTCCGCTTTAGGTAGAAAAGAAAGAAGAGAAATTTTGAAGTTGGCAAAAGAGATTAAGAAGAATAATGATGAATTTAATAGAGTAAAGGAATAGAATAACTTACCTCAAGATTAAGAGGTGAGGAAAAATGGCAAAGAAATGTTTGCTATGTAAAGAAGAGAAAAGCCCTGCCAATTTCATTGGCGTAAGGTCAAGACTTCTTAATGGTTCTATGCCGATTTGCCGCCAGTGCATTGCGAATGAAATTAGTGGTAAGTCGGAAACAGAGAGATGGAATGTGGTTAATAAGCTATGTTAGCTTGCCGATGTTCCTTTTGTTCCAGAAGAGTTTGAGAAAATTTACAAGGCTCATGGAACTGATGCTTTTGGAACATATTGTTATATGTTCAGAGAGAAGCCTTATGATACGCTCGATTGGACGATGTATAATGATGCGTATTTACAGCTTCAGGAAGAAAAACGTGTAGAAGATGGATTGCCGGAATTGAAAGAAGCAAGAGTTACAAAGCTTCAGAGAAGATGGGGTCCAGAATATGATGAACAATAGTTAGAATACCTTGAGAATTTGTATATAGGTATTACTAACACCGCCGGTATTGTTGGTGCTTTGAATGAGGACCAGGTTCTTAAACTTTGCAAGATATCGTTAATTATTGAGGACAAAATCCGCGGCGGAGTTGAGTTCGATAAGGATTTAAAGGCTTATGAGAACTTATGTAAATTGGCTGGTATTACTACTCAGGCAATTAAAGAAGGTTCAGAGTTTAACTCTACTGGTGAGCTTTGGGCTTATCTTGAAAAACTTGGATATAAGGTTCAGTATTACAATGGCGCAGTCAACGATGAAGTTGATAAGACCATGAAGGACATTCAGTATTGGTCACGTTATCTTTACATTAATGAGACTTCTATTGGTGAAGAGATTAATGAGAGAATTGAGAATTTGAAGGCTGCTGATAAACTTACGAACTCAGGATTCGACTGGGGCGAGTATGATGAATTTGCTAACTCTGTCGATGAAAATGAAGAGTTCAATGTTGAGATTTAAGGTGGTAGTATGAGTATTATATTACCATCAGCCATGCTTGCCGCCACGTCAAAGGTATTAAGTAAGGGTGAGACTTTCTATCGTAATGGCGTGGCGCTTGAAAAAGGCGCAGTTATCACTGAAAAACGTATTCAGAAAAATATTAAATTATATTAGCAGTATTTGAATTTATTTGCTTCTTATCCAGACCTTTATCTTGAGTTGATTAAGCCTGTACATTCTAAGTTTAAATTAAAATTCTTCCAAGTAATGTTTATCAGAGCATGTTTGAGATATGGACGTGTGTTGACTATCGCTCCTCGTGCTGCTGGTAAATCATTTATTTGTATTCTTGCGCTTTACTTGATTTGTATTTTCCGTCCTGGTTCACACGTTTTCCAGTGCGCTCCTGGTAAAGCTCAGGGTGCTAAAATCGCTAACCAAAAAATTCATCAGCTTTGGGACTTCTTCCCACTTTTGAAAGATGAAATTATTGGTGGCGGTAATTTTGGTAATGACTATGTAAGACTTACTTTTAAAAATGGTTCGCTTTTCGACGTTATGACGCCGCTGAACTCGACCCGTGGTAACCGTGCTACTTGTGGTATTCTTGACGAGTTCCGTGACCATTTGGCTGAAGATATTAACGAAATTATATTACCACTTTTGAATGTTGACCGTCCTATGGTTAACGGAGATTTGAATGAGGAAGAGCCATAGCAAGTTCAGCTGTGGATTACTTCTGCAAGTGAGAAAAATACTTTCTGCTATGATAAGACTATTGAATTGTTTGAACAATAGATTATTAACCCAAAGGAAACTTTCGTTTGGGGCTTCGACTACAGAATTCCAGTTTTAACTGGTTTGCTTTCTAAAGACTATCTGACTGAATTGAAAATGTCGCCTACTTTTAATGAACTTGGTTTTGCTAAGGAGTATATGTCGAGGTTTGTCGGCGGCTCCGCGGACGCTTGGTTTGATTTTGAGAAGCTTACTCGCGCAAGACGACTTATCAATCCGGAAACATCAGAAAAAGTTAGAGAGGGTATCGAATCTTTCTACATTATCAGTGTGGATGTAGCGAGAATTGGTTGTTAGACTGTCGCTACTGTCCTTAAAGTATTTCCTAACAATAGTGAAGGATATAAGATAAATCTTGTTAATTTATTTGTTCTTGGTAAAACAGTAGAAGAGAAAGTATTTGACCGTTAGGTAATTGAGCTTAAGAGACTCATTGAAAAGTTCAACCCTAAAGAGGTTGTAATCGATATTAACGGACTTGGTGTTGCTTTTGCAGATAACATGATTAAGGAGACTTGGGATGAAGAGTATTAGGTTAATCGTCCTGCTTATGGTTTCTTTAATGAAGAGTCTAAATATCTTACAGTTCAGCCTCGTAATGCGGTCAAAATTCTTTTTGGTATCAAGGCTAATGGACAAATCAACAGTGATATGCACTCTGCTTTATATTCCAAGATTTACTCTGGTCATATGAAATTCTTAATTTCAGAGCAGTCTGCAAGAACAAAACTTCTTTCAACTCGTAAGGGTTAGAGAATGAGTCCAGAAGCACAAAATGCAAGATTAATGCCGCATATCTTAACTTCAAGTCTTATGAATGAGATTATGAACTTGAAGATTAAGCCTACTGGTGTTAATAACCAAATTGCCGTTGAACAGATTAATGAGAGAACACTTAAGGATAAATTCTCCGCTTTGGAAATGGGAGTTTATCGAGTTGTGTAGATTGAAAATCAGCAATTGGCTCGCCGCCGTAATCGTGGCTTAACGAGACGATTGACATTCTGTAGTAAGGGAGGTGGAAGAAAGTGAGCGAAGTTAATGTTGGAGCAACAATTCCTACAATTACTGCTGAAGAATATCGCAAACTGCGTGAGCAGAGAGTTGATACTTTCAGAAAAGAAATTGAGAATATGATAGCTAAAAGCAAAGCCGCGTTGATTAAGTCTAATAACCGTGAGCCTTCTGCAAATAGAATCAGAAGAGACTTTAGTAAAGATGAAATTCATCGTATTGTTACTGAAGGAAATTCTGTTGAAAAATGTCAGCTATCTCAATATTTCTTTAAAATAAGCGGTGTTTATAAAAGAGTTATTCTCCACTATGCTACTTTCCTTACTTATTCCTGGATTTTAGTCCCTCATATGAAAAAGTATACCGAGAAGCTTGGTAACAAGCAGAACAAGAAAGTTTATTTCGATGCAGCTGATTTCTGTTCTTCTTTTGATATTGAAAGAAAGTGTGCTTGGTTTGCAAAGAATGTTCTTGTGGATGGCGGCTATTATGGTATTATTCATGACAGCGGTTCTGATGTAGCCATTCAGGATTTGCCTTTTGAATATTGCCGTAGTAGATATAAGAACCACCAAGATGTTGATATTGTTGAATTTGATATGCGTTTCTTTGATACAATTCGTGATGAAGAATTAAGAAAGCAAATTCTTAAAACTTATCCGAAGTGTGTTTAGAAAGGCTATCGTGCTTTCAAGAATGGTAAAGACCCTTGGATTTTCTTACCCGCTGAACTTGGTATCTATTTCACATTGTTTGACGAAGTTCCATTCTTTCTTGATTTAATTCCTCTTATCGATGATTTAGAGGATTACAAGGCAATTGATAAGGATAGAAAATAGTTAGCATTAAAGAGAATTATTACACAAGAAATTCCGCATGACGGAATGTAGCTTGTATTTGAACCAGACGAAGCCGCAGAGATGCATGACGGTGTTTTGGAAATGTTAGCAGACAATCCAGATGCCGACGTAGTTACTTCTTATGGTAAAGTTGGTTTGCTTGATTTAAGCGGAAACAACATGGAAAATACTGATGTTGCCGCCGCCCAGCAACTAATATATGATTCTGCAGGCGTATCGAAGGAACTGTTCAGTGCCACAACCGATGCAGGTCTTTAGTTCTCATTGAACAATGACTTGTCTATGATGATGGTTCTTGGTAATGGATTTGCACACTTCTTTACCGCCTTGTTAAATAATAAATTTGGTAACCGAAAGTTATCATTCATGCTATTAGTACTACCAGTCAGCTATTACAATAGCTTTGAGTACACTTCAAAGGCTAAGGACCTTGCAGCATTTGGTTACAGCTTCTTGACACCTATTTTGTCAACAGGACTTAACCAGACTAATCTTGCAGACCTTAAGGCTTTGGAAAATGAAGTTCTCGATTTGGATGAAGTACTTAAGCCGCTCCAGTCAGCATATACTCAATCTGGCAAGACTAATGCTATTACTGCTTAGGCTGGAAAAGACAGCCAAAACTCTAATGACTCTACTACTGCTAAAAAAGACGAGGAACAGAAAGAGAAGAAAGAATCCTCGGACAAGGCAAAGGAAGATGATAGTTCTGCAGAAAAAAAGAGTGACGGAGGTGAGGATAAATAATGAAGCTTGATGAGAGTTTACTTAAATTCAATGTTACGCTTTTTGGCGACGTTGAAACTCTTTCTCCCACTCTTTCTAAATGCAGATTACGCATTTTTTATAGGGGACTCAATAGAAACCGTACATTTATATCGGAAGACTTCGCAAGACAATTGATTGAGTCTTTACCATATGCGCCAATTAAAGGTATTTTTGACAAAAGTGGTCTTGATTATGAGGACCACGGCGGAGATAATACTGACGGACGCATTTATGGTGTAGTTCCTGAGGACCCTAACTTTGCTTGGGAGAAGCATGTAGATGACGATGGGGTTGAAAGAGAGTATGCTTGTGCAGATGTTTATCTCTACACCGCTCTCTATCCAGAAGCAAACCTTATCCCCGGAAAGTCACAGTCTATGGAAATCCATAAAAAAGGACTTGAAGGAGAGTGGAAGATTTGGAGTGATGGAGAACCTTACTTCGAGTTCCAAAAAGGACATCTGCTAGGTCTACAGGTTCTCGGAGATGAGGTCGAACCCTGCTTCGAAGGTTCTGCATTCTTTAGTTTATATAAGGATGCTAAAGCAATGTTTGATTACTTAAAAAATTCTAAGGAAAAGGAGGAGAGCAAAAAGATGGAGAAAAATCTCTTTAGACTTTCTGATGGTGCTAAGTGCGATTTGCTTTTCGATGCACTTAACTCTACACCAGAAGATTATAAGATTGTTTGTGACATTTACGACGACTATGCAATTGCTTATGACGCAGTTAACGGCAAGTATCTTCGTGCATATTACACAAAGGATAATGAAGCTAACACTGTTGCAATTGACAGAGTTGAAGATTGCTACATCGTTGATGTAACAGAAGCTGAAATGACAGCTCTTAACGCTATGAAGGCTGCAGGTTCATTTGCTGATGCTCAGGCTAAGATTGAGTCTTACGATGCAAAGGTTGCAGAGTTCACAGCTGATAAGGAAGCCCTTCAGGCAAGCCTTGACGATGCACTCGCTCAGATTGAGGCATTTAAGAAGAAGGACGACGACGATGATAAGAATGATGATGACAAGAAGGACGGCAAGAAGGATGAGGATGATGATGACGACAAGTCTAAGAATTCTCTTGACAACAGCGCAGAACTTCAGTCACAGCTTGATGAGTTCAAATCTCAGCTTGAGGCAAAGGATGCCGAAATTAGTAGATTAAATAGCTCAATTAGCGACCTTAATAATGAAAAGTCAGAGCTTGAAAGCTTCAAGAAGTCTGTTGATACAGAAAAGAAGAACGCTATTATTGCCGAATTTGCTGAGCATCTTACAGAAGAGCAGACAGCTAATTTCACCGCTAAGATGGATGATTATTCTGTTGAAGACTTCAAGAAGGAAGTATGCTTTGCTGCTTACAATACTGATTCTTCTATTATCTCCGGCAAGGGAGAGGAAGATAAGCCTGACTTAATCTTCAAGAATAGCGCAAAGAATACTGATTCTGGCGTTATCGCACTTTTATTAAAACACAAAGGAGGTAATAGATAATGGCTTTGGTAAAATTTGACCGCGGTCTTTACCGTAACGGAAATAGTGCTAAGGGTCTCAGCTATGGCCAGATCGAGCCTAACCAGGTTTGGTTCGATAGAGCTGGTATGGTTGAAGCACAGAGCAGACTTGACCCAAGAGAGTTTTCCGATGCTCAGGTTGCTCCTCTCACAGTTTTCGTAAGAGAGACTACTCCTGGCGCTGGCGATGCTACAAAGATTGTTGCACAGAATGGTGCATTCCTTATGGTTGATAAGCACAACTACCTTGCTCAGGTTCCTACAAAGGCTGGTAAGACAGCAGGTCTTCGTGTTGGTATCAACTATTCAACTGAAAAGCTTTACAACCAGTTCGCTCCACAGCGTAGAAACTTCTTCTTGACAACTGAGGATTGGCTCCCAAGAATCGGTTATGTTGAGGCAGGCGAGAGAATCACTACAAATACAGTACAGTGGGATACAACTGCTGCAATTGCTAATGCTGTTGCATTTAACGGACAGGCTGCTCCTGCTATCGATTTCAGTGGCTTCACTGCAACTGCTGATTCTTATGATATGTGGCTTCAGGTTAAGAACTACATTCATGCAAATCCTAACATTCCACTTTACGCCGCAGTTCGTGACGGTTCAGATGGTGAGTTCGTAATTGGTATTACTCCTGACCCAGATGAAGACATCATTCTCGCTCAGGTTGTAGCAGCTTATGACAACGCCGACAGAACATGTTCATTTATGTTCCAGATTCTTAACGGCGCAACACTTTAATTGAAGGAGAGGTGAGAAAGTAATGAATAAAAATGATATCCGTGACCTTTATATTCATGCGTTCAAAGGCACTTCCCCTGCTACTGAATTCAGCGTTAAGGATGTAAAGGAAACTTTGAGAGCAGAACTTAAGGCTCTTGCTCCTAACAAGTACGAGTACGAGAAGAATAAGCTCGAAATCTTCCAGATTATCCAGGAATCTTTTGACGAAGTTCTTCCTGATTACGTTGGCAACTTTATCGGTCAGTTTGCTGAGATTAAGTCTGTACCAAACGGTCAGAGAGCTTCATTTATCGTAAAGCGTGGTCGTAGACGTGCAAAGACTTTCGTTACAGAAGTAGGTCTTGCAGGTGTATACGAGGCATTCAGACTTGATGTTGACACCTTCGAAGTAAGCGCTAAGGCATACGGCGGAGCTGCATACATCGACTTCGAGCGTACACTCGACGGTTCTGAAGACCTTGTTGAACCACTTCAGCTTCTTCTTGATGGTCTCCAGGAGGCTATCTACAGAGAGCTTCTTAAGGCACTTATCACTGCAACTCAGAATAGTGATATGCCTATTGCAAACATTGCATCTACAACTAACTTCGACCCTGCTGAAATGCAGAGACTCTGCACAATTGCTAAGAACTATGGCGGCGGTAACGCTGTAATCTTTGCAACTCCTGAGTTCGTACAGGAAATGGGTCCTGATGCAATTGGTATGCCTATCTATGGTCCTTATGCACTTACTGCTAACCCAACAGCAGGTTCAGCACCTGGATATGCAACTCCTGTTTATAACCCTAACGACATTGCTTCAATTGCCGCTACAGGTTATATTACAATGTTCCGTGGTACTCCTATCGTTCAGCTTCCTCAGGCATTTACTGATGAGAACAACGATACATACCAGGTACCTCCTCAGTACGCATTCATCTTCCCTGCTGGCAACCAGAAGATTATCAAGGTTGTATTTGAGGGAGATACAGACGTAAGAGATTGGCAGCACAGAGACCGTCAGATGGAGATTGAAATCTACAAGAAGTTCGGTGTAGCTATTCTTACAACAAATGACTGGTGCGTATATGAGAACCAGGCACTTGCAACACTTCCATCTGCAAGCTATAATAACAACCTTAACCCACATGATTTCGCTCCTTACCAGTGATTTCGGTTAAGTAAGTAAGAATACGTGATTAAAAAGGGTGGGTGAGAATTCTCACCTACCCTTTTATTATTGAGATTAAAGGAGGAATTTAATAATGGAAACAAGAATGGTAAAACTCAGAAGCACAGTTGCAAAGACAACTTCAATTTATGACCCTGCTCATGGAGTTAAGAGAGTATTCCCTGGCAAGGGCGCAGTTCAGATGCTTCCCTTCGAAACAGTAGAACAGCTTTTATGGGATAATGGTTTTCAGTACATGGTTAAGACTGGTCAGCTTTATATTGATGATATGTAGACCAAGATTGACCTTGGACTTGAAAGTCCTGACACAAAAGTTCCAACAAATATTAAGGTTCTTACACCTGAACAGATTTTGACTCTTCTTAAGGTTAGAAGTCTTGATGACTTTAAGAAAGAGATGGATACAGTTTCTCTTGAACAGGTTAACGAAGTAGTTAGATATGCTGTTGAGCACAACTTGATTGACAATGACAAGGTTGATTACTTGAAAAAGAGAAGCGGAAAAGATGTTATTGCAATGATTGCAAGAAAGAGACTTGAGGCTGATGCTGAGAAGGCAAACGCTGGTAAGGAAGAAAAGAAACCTGAAGGTGTATTCAGCCCCGTATAATGGGTGATGTGAATGGTTACTTTAATGGACGTTTATGGAGCGTTCTTAGCAAAAGTTAATGAAGACGACTGGTCACATGGCTACTCATAGGAAGATTTGGAATGGTTTCTCCTTGATTGGAGAGCCTTCCTTAATTCCGCTATACCTTATTTTAAGTTCCCAAGATGCCGTCTGGACATTGATGAAGAGCATCAGTGTTTCACCGATGAAAAGATGGGACAAGCTGAAATACAGGTGCTTGCAACTTTCATGAAGCAAGAGTGGCTTAAAAGAACGGTTGATTCTTGGGAAAATATTAAAACACAGTATGATGAAGCGGATTTCTCACAAGCTAACCTTTTAAGTAACTTCATAAAGTTAAAAGATTAGGTTACTGCTGATGCAAGATAGCTTGAAGCAAATTACTATCGTTCGCCGCAGCATCGTACTTTTGATTATAAGAAATTATCAGGAGGAGGTGCAAGACGTGGACAAGCAAGATTTCGCCGCTAAGCACAAAGAAGTCTTGAAGAACCGTCTTTACGGACTTCTCTGTGAAAAAGAAAAAGATGGGTCATGGGAAGATTTTCTTGATAATATTTTAGTTGATTTAACTGATTTGGCACCAAATGATGACCGCAGTTATGATTACTACGTTCTCGTGGCTAAACTTTCCCGATGCAGATACCTGTCTTATAAGTACTTCAGAAAGACAATTTTTGAATGTATGAACTTAATTGACAGGATTGATGTGATATGACGGGAAATTATTTTACAGATTGCTATTTGAAAAGAATGAACAAAGATGGTACTACAATTTAGGAGAGAGTAAGAACAAGTAAAGAACGTGAGTTCGATAAAATTAAAATGCCAAAGAGTAAGTACTTGGCTTGTATTTATCAGCTCAATGGTGAGCCGATTGAAATTCCATGTAACATTCAGCCGGCGAAGTGGAAACAAGAGCAGATTCTCTCCAATATTCTTTGTTCAACATCTGCTCAAAAATTTAAGACAGGTGATATACTTAGAACTTTTCAGAAAGTTAAAGATGCAGAGTTGGACGAGTTTTATATTATAATGATGGTTAGTGAAGATTTGTCTCATGGCTATCAGAAATATGAAGCAATTAAACTCGATTCATTTATTAACAACACTGATGATTATGGAGATACAATACGTACTATCCCGGCGAAGTTTGTAAGTGAAACATCTGTTTATGTTCAAGACAAATTCACTTCCTATGGTGCTGTTTCTTACAGGGAGCCGTTAGCCCATAGAAAGTTTATTACTAAAGACGAAGACTTCTTGTAGAAGAACTTGTATTTTGACTACAAGGGTAGAGGATGGGAGATAGTTGGTAAAGATAATTTAAGCATTGACGGCGTCGCTTTAGTTTCGATTGCGGAATATCTCGTTTCGCCGCCAGAGCCTAAAACATCACAAGACTTACCAGTTGGAGAGGATGATAACTTCTTCTTAAACGCTCTGAATAAGAGGAAAGGAGTTGATTGACAATGGATACATCAATGTTATCATAGGTTAACTATGGACAGGAACTTGGTCCAAATATAAAGAAAATTGCTAAGAAACTTTTGGATAATCAGAATTTGTGCAAGCTCTTGATTAACACAGATTTAGACCCTGTTAATCCAGATTTACATCCTGATATTGAAGATACAATAGGAGAACTTTTTGGTAAAAATATAAGAATTGTACCACTTGTAACTTCAGAGGACGAAACAACAGCAAGTAAACTTGTTCTTGTTTTCTCTGGTTCAGAGGTTACAGACGAAAATGCAAATGAAGTAGTAACACTTCTTATTTATTGTTATTGTCCTTATAAGGAGTGGATTATTGCTGGTAACCAGCTCCGTCCATTTGCGATAATGTCAGAGGTTCGTAAGTCTCTCCAAAACAAGCGAATCAATGGTCTTGGTGAAATCAAGTATCTTGGTTTCGATATCTCATCTCTTACTAACCAAACAGGAAGTTATTTGATGAGGTTCCAAATTGTCGATTTCAGCTAATGAAATGACTGTTATAAAAGAACAGGCATATGCAGGCTACCCCTCACGGCTTCCAGGAGTTTGCTACGTTCATCCTGTTCTCGTCGGAGAAATGTTGAAAATGGGAAGTAACGTATATAGTTCCCGTTTAGGTATGTTGTTGTTAACCTCCGACGAAATAAGAAAAATAATGGAAGAGAAGGGAGTTGAAGTTAATGAAAACACAGACTTGTCTCCTCTTCCATTTCTTTTAAAGTCAGCGCAAGCTAATGATAGTTTTTATTTAGAGCTCCAAGCTGCTTTCGCTACTTTTATTAAGGAAGAGGTTACATTACTTCCTAAAATCAACTCGGTCCTTATTGGTCCAATGGCTGAAAAACGCCTAATTACTGAGAAAAATTTCATTGATTTTTAGACGATTCTAAACCTTCAAAATCGAAAAAAGGTTCCAGTGCCGCCGCCAGAAAATGAGTCACCATTCGCTCGTAAGATGCGATTGGCAGCAGAATAGCGCGATGCAGTTAAGCGCAAGTAGTAGTAGAAACAAGGTGGGGCTCAGGATTTAGCAGACCTGATGGAGATTGCAGAAGTATTTGGGATTGACTATAAAAACAAGTCAATTTATGCTTTCTATGGATTGATATAGAGACATCAGTTGAGAGAAAAATGGACTTAGGATATACAAATGCTTTGTGCAGGCGCAGATTCTAAGAAAATTAAAGCTAAATATTGGGGAGCAAATCCCGATGATTAATTTTTAAAAAAGGAGGTTGATGACAAACATGGCACAGAATCTTTTTGAGAAATATGGTATCAAAGAAGTTGCTGACGTAACTCTTTACCGTATTGAGAGAAAGGACGAAACATATGAGTCACAGAGAAAAATCTCAATTTCCTCAATCCTCAAGGGTGCTCTTGTAAAAGATATGGTTTATCCTCTTGACGAGGATGGCAAGGGCGTAGCTGAAGGCTATGAGGCATATGTATTCAAGGATGCAGATGTTCTTACTCATTTTAACTATGACTGTGACGATGTAATCGAAGTTAAGGGTTCTGCCCTCTTTATCGATAACGAGAATCCTGCTATTGCTGGTACAGAGCCATTTACTGATGGTGAAGTTATCACAGGCGATACACTTACAGCAATTAAGAATTATCTTATCGATGATGCAGATAACGATGGTCTTCCTAATCTTTTCGATGCAGAGAACGTAACTATTCTTTCTCTTGTTGAGAAGCAGACAAATCGTAATCTCAGAGACAGACTTGCTGAACTTCTTATTAATGGTTATGTAATTACTGGTATCAGCGGCGATAATATCGGTTCTGTTATTAGTAAGGGCACTACTAAGGAAGTCGATGGCGCAATTAACACACGTGAGATTATGACTCTTCGTTCAGAGTTTGTTGCTCCTGTTGAATTTGATAAGATTACTAAGGCTAACCTTATTGAGTATGTTGGCGATAATGGTGAACTTACATTTGAAGGCGATACTCTCACTGAGGGTTACATCACTTTCACTGCTCCTGTTGATGCTACTCCAGAAGAGATTATGGGTAGATTCCAGCTTATTCAGAAGGGTCTTTACGACAGCATTGGTGTTGTAGTTCGTCTTACACAGCCTGTAAGAACAGGTAGTGCAACTGAAGATACATTCAGTGGTGTTATCACAGTTGATATTACTTACGACCCAAGCGTAGAAGTAGGTAATGAAGTTGAAGGTACACTTACTTTCACATTTGATAATGCTACTCTTGATGCAGCTACAAAGGCAATCGTAAATGCAGCTAAGGGCGGCACACTTTCTGCAGCACAGGTTATCGCTCTTCTTGGCGTTGCTGAGGCAGACGAGAACGTAACTGTTGCAGCTACAGAGGGCATTGCAACTGCTCTTGCTGATTTGACAGCAAACAATATCACAGTTGGTGACGTTGAAGTTGTTGAAGATTTCGGTTACAACAAGTTCCTTATTTCTTTCACAGCTACTCTTACATCTTCTGATGAAATGACAACTGGTAGATATGACCTCGGCGAAGGCACAGATGTAGGTCACTATGCAATGGACAGAGACCGTGCAGTTGGTACTCACGAATTCTCATATCCTGAGCAGGTTTGCATGCTCTTTGCTAAGAACCAGAACCTTATCACAAAGGCTGGTACACGTTATCAGTTCGCAAATCCTGACCAGCTCTTCGGCGGTTTTGAATTCGACGATAACTTCGCAACAGCTCCTAACGGTAAGGAAAGAGTTGTAGTTGTTGGTCTTTCTGGTAGAATTTCTGAGAACCTTTACGACCTTGAAGAGGTTGACGAAGCAATCAAGGAATTGAGAGATACAATCGAAGCTAAGGCTTACGATATTACTTATACAGATTATGCTGAGCTTCTTGTTGAAGACGAGATGGGTTATTACCTTCCTCAGCAGCTTGGTTACTACCTTGACAAGAAGACACAGAAGGTAAGTTTCTTCACACCTGACGGTGTAACTTACAGCGACTGGTCAAAGACAAAGAGAGGTACTGACCTTGGTATTTACAATGCTGTTAATACATGGGGCGACGACACTCATTACAGCATTAATGACGCTATTGACGCTCTTAAGGAAGAGAAGAAGCTCATTGACGGTGCAGCAGACTTTACAGAAACAGGATACACTCGTGTATTTGGTGGATATAAAGTAACTGGCGCTGCCGCTGAGTCAGAAACTCCTCTTGATGATGTTGGTCGCGGCGTACAGTATGAGGATTACACTCTTAACGGTGTAGTACTTAATGACATTATTACTGGCAAGAAACTTTCTTCACTTTACAATCTTGACAGTGTAATTCAGGCACTTTCTACAGCAGACTTAAATGGTCAGGTAGGACAGATTAGAATTACTTCAACTGCTCAGATGGAATCAAATAGAGCAATCTATGTTGATGCTGAGAATGGTATTCTTGCTAATCGTGCAAACATCTACTTACTTAAGAATATTAACGGTCGTGCACTTGCCGGCGATAAGGTTGGTATCTTCGAGTTCTATGACAAGAAGGGTAACAGACTTTACTACCAGGATAAGGTATTTGCAGGTACTCCATTCCTTGCTCTTGTAGTTATCGGCACATTCGGTCTTGTATTCGTAGTAAATAGACACTGCACAAAGAACGTTGAAAAGGTAGCTTGGATGATTAACGATAATGGTTACATCACTGACAAGCAGGCTGAGAGAATTGTTAAGAACGGTCTTATCCACACAGTGGATATCACAGTTTGCGACGAGACTTTCGATGCAACTTGTACAGTTGGTTCAATCAAGATTCGTAGAACAAAGAAGAATGTACTTCGCTACGTTCCTGTTCTCTTCCTTGATACTTTGAAGGTTTCTACTCTTGAGCAGGCATCTGAGAAAACCGACGCCACTGGTGGTCGTGGTAATGCTAAGCTTATCACTTGGGACTACGGCAAGGAAATTACTCTCTCAATTGAAGATGCTCTTTACACACCTGCTTCAATGGCAGCTATTTGGGCTGGCGAGCACGGTGACCTCAAGAACGGCGTAAAGGATACAACAATGATTGACAGAATGGAGAAGATTACAGCTAAGCGTAACTTCATTATCCCTGCTGGCAACCACGAAGGTACTCCTTCTGAAGGAAACGTTACTGCTCAGGCAGTTTACTTCGACCCTAAGACAATGGAGCCATTCCAGGATGGTACACCTATTGCTGAAGGCGAGGTTATTTACAAGTTTACTCGTTCTGTTGCATATGATGGCAACAGCATTGGTAACACAATTGAAATCTCTGCTGATAAGTTCCCTGGCACTTACAGAGTTGTCGGTGAGACACTTGTAAGAGACAAGGCTACTGGTGAGGACCAGAGATTCCAGTTCATCATTCCAGAAGCTAAAATGTCCGCAGAAAGCACATCAATTACCCTTGAGGCAGATGGCGACCCTGTAGTATTCAGCTTCACAATGGATGTTCTTCGTCCAGACAACGGCGTAATGATGAAGTTTGTTCAGTTCGATGTTGTTGATAACGATGAAGAGAATGACGGCTCTACAATGGTTAAGGATACTGAGAACCTCAACCTCCTTGACGATGCTGAAATGTATAAAGTAAGCGGTGGAGAAGATGAGGAATTGGTAATCGGCGCAACAGAGTATTGATGCAATCAGTGCGCCAATCAGTAATGGTTGGCGCACTTTCTACTATAAGATTGTGAGGTGAATAGATAGTGAATATTTTTGACCAGTATGGTATTAAAGAAGTTGCTGACGTAACTATTTACAGTATTCACAAGAAGGAGGATGGCTCTGGTGACGTTTATTACGTTCCTGCACTTTACCTTGATACTTTAAAGGTTACAACAGTTGAAAAAACTGCTGAGAATACCTGGGCTCAGGGTGGTCTTGGTAATTCAAGACTTATCTCTTGGGACTATGGAAAAACAATTAACTTAACACTTGAAGATGCACTTTGCACTCCTGCTTCTCTCGGTCTTTGCTGGGGCGGCGTTTTGAGTGCAGATTGGAAGGATGCTCACATTCAGCACCAGACAGGTCTTGTTAATCTTGACTGTGCAACTGAAAGAATTTCTCGTATGGAGAAAGCTTTCTACCCAAGAAATGATACTGTCAATGCAGTAGTAAGTAATCTTCTTCCTCGCGATGGTAAGGAAGATATTCTTCTTGACCAGAGCGGCGACCCTGTATACTTACAGCGTTCTTCAATTCTTGACGGTGTTAATATTAAGGGCTTCGGCTATGTTGATAGCAAGCCTTATAAATGGCATTTGGAAATTGAGACAGCTGTAAAATCCGTTGCAGTTGTTCCAGATAGATTCTTCTCTATTTACGGTAAGTCATACCCAATTAAGAGAATGCAGACTGTTGGTATTAACCAGCCTTCAGAAGCCTTTAAGTATGAGATTATCTATCTTAGAGGTTATGACCAGTACACAGACGAATCTCCTTGCGCAAGAATTATTTATCACAAGCAGGCTGAACAGGGTGAGCAGACTCAGGCTTGCACAGTAACAGAAGACGATGTAGCACTTGGCTACCTTGCTAATGCTGATGCATATCCTTACCTTAAGATTCGTGTTTGCTGGGACGGCTCAATCAGAGCTTATCTTGGTGCAAAGAATGTTGACTGGGATTTGAAGAGACAGATTGAAGACCACGTATCAGGTGAAGATACCGCTTGGGTTGAAATTCCTCAGATTAACACAGACCAGTTCAGAAATATCGACCTCTGGGTAAGATTTGATTCAATCAATGCTCTTTCTTACTACTTAATCACTAAGTATGAGAACAATATCTTTGATATTGGACCAAAGGTTATTCATCATGGTCTTGAAGATAGAGGAGCAAATAAGAGCTTGAAGCCTGGTGTTGCTAAGGTAGTAGTTGACCCTGAAGTTCAGACAGACATTCAGTTTACTGTAAAGGCAGGTTCTAAGATTCATGTTAAAAATTGGACTCTTGGAAGCGGCGGTTTGAGAGAAGAGTGGGAAGAAGACCAGATTCTTGATGAAAACACTACTTTTACCGCAGATAGCGTTCTTAATTTAACTGAGGAAGAATTTACTCTTTATGGTGTTCTTGATGAAAATGACGTTATGTTGAAACTTGCTAAGAAATATAACTTAGGTTTCTCAACAGGAACAGCTGGCGGCGGAGTTAGCTATGAGTTCGCTTCTCTTGAGACTGGTTCTATCAGTGCAGTTGTTGCGGCAGGTCCATTTACTATTACAATGGATGCAGATGCAGACCCCGATATGGTTAAGGAAGCTGTTGGTAAAGACTACACACTTGATGACCCATCATGGGTTGGTCAGGCAGAGGAAGACAATGCTTGCACTCCTTGCTGCAAGAGAGACAACTTGAGCCGTGCTATCTGGGCTTATGTTAATCCAAAGACTATGCAGCCTTATGATGATGACTATTGGTTCCATCAGGGCGAGCCTTACTACAAGAAATCTCTTACTTTGAGCACTAAGCAGAATCCTCTTAAGGCTCAGAAGATTTTCGTTGAGCAGGGTGTATTCCCAGGCATGTATAAGATTGTCTGCGAGACTCTTATTCGTGAGAGAGAAACTGGTGAAGATGAGAGAGTACAGATTAGTCTTCCACTTTGCAAGATTAAGTCTGACCAGACCTTGACTCTTCAGGCAGATGGTGACCCAACAACATTCAACCTTGATGTTGAAGTAGCTACTCCTCCAAATGGTGTTCCTATGGAGATTACTTTCTACGAAGTAGAAAAGGAAATGAAGCAGGGTTGCTCTGGCTCAATGGTTGCAAAGGACGGTTCAACTAAGATTTCTGCAAAATAATGAAGGAGGGATTAGATGAATATATTTGAGCAATATGGCATTAAAGAAATTGCAGATGTTTGTCTTTATGCCATTGAGCTTGATGAAAACGATGACGAAATCTATATCCCTGTTCTCTACATGGACACCCTCAGGGTGTCCACTGTAGAGGAAACTACTTAGTAGACATCTGCACAGGGAGGCATAGGAAATCCAAAATTGATTACGTGGGATTACGGTAAAGATATCGTTGTTACATTAGAAGACGCACTCTTTACTCCGGCAAGTGCCAGTATGAACTGGGGCGGAAAATTAGACGCGAAAGGATTATAGCTTTCTCTGCAATATTTCTTTGATAGAAATACTGATAATAATACGCCAGATACTTGTCTGAGAACTGCTACTTTAACGGTAGAAAAGTTTTCAGATTTTTTTATTATCCCTGATAGAAAACCAGCCCATGAGACTTACCCATGTCATTGTGAAGAACCTGAAGAAGGTTATGACAAAGAATATGTTGGTTAGGCTTCTATTTATTGCTGGCTGGTAGATGGATTTATAACTTCAAACACTGATAGAAAAAGAGTTTCTTTTGAAAAGTTAATTCTATTCTATCGTGAGTAGACATAGAGATGGTATTTCTTCAATTCTTGGGAGTTGATTAAGTCGCTTTCAGAAGAAGAAACCATTGAAGAACTTACAAGACTTATGAATACTTATTCACAATTCAGTAAGGAGACTTTCAATTATATTAAAGAAAACTTATCTGAATACACTGAAAAAGTTGAAAGAGTCACATGGGGACCAAATGAAGATTCTAAGCCAGAAACTCCTTGGTTCTTAACTCAAAATCTATACATTGATGGATACAGAAAAGGTTGCGCAAAAGATAAGAAATATAGTGAAATAACTGATAACGAGTATGGCTTCTATAAAGAAGATAAATACCTACCTTATCGTTATTTTGCAAACGTCGGAGTTGAGTATAATACCAACGTTGCGCCGCCGCAAAATGTGATATATGATATTGATACGGCATATAAAAAGGTAGAGCTTATTGAACGTATTGAAAAAGTTCAAGCTACTTGCTGCTTCTGTATAGACACCGATGCGAACTTAAATCATAGTAACTGTCGTTATATCACAAAATATTCGCAAACAGAATTGACTGTTTTCATTGACCCAACTACTCTTTAGCCTTATAGACCTAACAGCTATGAATACTACACTAAGAGTGGAAAGAGAATAACTGGTAATTTAAGAATTATAAGAGCAGGAGAGTATTATTATAAATGGACAAGAACGAAAGCTAAACAACATGAGACTTTAGGAAATCAGCTTATTATTGACCCAATCCACTATCCTGGTACATATAGATTAGTTGGTGAAACAACTAAAAGGGACCGTTTTGGAATGGACCATAATTATCAATTTGAAATTCCACTTTGCAAACTCCATTCAGATAATAAGATAAGTTTAGCTACAACTGGTGAGCCAACAGTGTTCACTATGAAGCTCACGGCGCTCCGCCGTGCAGATGGAGTAATGATGAAACTAACAGAATATGAGACAAGCCCAACTCAATATTGTGATAATATTAGTGGTAGCTCAGATGTTTCACCATTTACAAGTCCAAATCCAGTATTAAATCCTGAGCCTTGGGAGAATAAGGTTGGCTTAGCTTCTGGTATTGATATTACTCTTGATGCGGCATCTCCTCGTAGTATTGCAAGTACACTTGTAGAAGAGGGATACGAACAAGGCTTTAAGAAATCCGCCGAGTCTTCACAAGAAGACGTTTCTAATGTTGCAGCTCATCTTACTGGTGCGGCAGACTTAGGATACAAGTCAGTTGATGGAACTTGGCTTACAAATATGCGTCAGGTATTGTTCGCAAAAGACTTGTCGCCTGATGAATTTAATGCTTTAGTACAAAGGGGTGAAGAAGATTGAATATATTTAAACAATATGGAATAAAAGAGGTTGCCG
>JAZSHA010000280.1:0-12136 GCA_045533025.1 Oscillospiraceae bacterium | reverse complement strand
CATCAAGACTCTTCATTGTAGGGAAGAGCAATACATCACGAATTGCAGGTGAATTTGTCAGCAGCATAACAAGTCTGTCGATGCCGTAGCCGATACCGCCCGTTGGAGGCATACCGATTTCAAGTGCACGGAGGTAGTCCTCATCAATTCTGTAAGCTTCCAGTTCGCCCTTCTTGAGAACGTCTACCTGAGCGAAGAAACGTTTTCATTGGTCGATTGGGTCATTAAGCACGGAATAAGCGTTACACATTTCCCAGCCGTTGATGAACAGCTCGAAACGTTCAACATAGTCAGGATTTTCAGGTTTTCTCTTTGTAAGCGGAGAAATTTCAACAGGGTGATCCATAATGAATGTTGGCTGGATAAGGTGCTTTTCAACAAATTCCTCAAAGAACAGGTTGAGAATATCGCCGCGCTCGTGTCTGTCCTCGAATTCGATGTGGTGTTCCTTAGCAAGCTTCTTAGCTTCAGCTGTATCCTTAACCTCAGCAAAGTCAACACCTGAATACTTCTTTACAGCCTCAATCATTGTAAGGCGTTCAAAAGGCTTGCCAAGGTCAATCATATGCTCGCCGTAAGGAATTGTAGTTGTTCCGCAAACCTCTGTTGCAAGATGACGGAACATATTCTCAGTCAGGTCCATCATACCGTAGTAATCGGTGTAAGCCTGATAAAGCTCCATAAGTGTGAACTCAGGGTTGTGACGTGTATCAACGCCTTCGTTTCTGAATACACGTCCGATTTCGTAAACTCTTTCAAGTCCGCCTACAATAAGACGCTTGAGGTAGAGCTCGAGAGAAATACGGAGTCTTACGTCCTCGTTGAGGGCATTGTAATGTGTTTCAAAAGGTCTTGCGGAAGCACCGCCTGCGTTTGCAACAAGCATCGGTGTTTCAACCTCGATGAAGTTCTGTTCATCAAGGAAGCGTCTGATTGTTGAAATAATCTTGGAACGCTTTCTGAATGTGTCAGCAACGTCAGGGTTAACGATAAGGTCAACGTATCTCTGACGGTAACGCATATCCTGGTCCTTCAAGCCGTGCCACTTTTCAGGGAGAGGGAGAAGTGACTTGGAAAGGAGAGTGATTTTCTGTGCGTGAACGGAAATTTCGCCCTTTCTTGTACGGAAAACGAAGCCTTCAACACCAACGATATCGCCTATGTCCCACTTCTTGAACTCAGCAAACTCGTCAGCACCGATATCGTTCATTCTTACGTAAACCTGCATACGGTCGCTGCCATCACGAACATCGATGAAGTTAGCCTTGCCCATATCTCTCCAGGACATAACACGTCCTGCGATTTTAACGTTGATTTTTGCAGCTTCAAGAAGCTCCTTGAGCTTTTCGTCATCGCCATTTGCCTCAGCGATAGCCTTAGCCTCGGACTCCTCATACGCCTTGCGGAGTTCAGCGTTGCAGATAGTAACATCAAACTTAGTGATTTCAAACGGATTTTTACCGTTCTCCTTCATTTCGTCAAGCTTTTCAATACGGATTTTCTTCAGGATATGAACATCCTGTTCAGTCTGTTCCTCCTCGGAAACAGCAGTGTTCTGGATTTCTTCGGACATCTCTTTAACAATCCTTTCGATGTTTTATGTGAAATATAGTTTAAATGCGGATTTCAAGAATTTCCATCTCAATAATTCCGACAGGTGCTTCAACCTCAACAACGTCGCCGACCTTTTTCTTCATTACAGCGATACCAATTGGTGAATCTTCGGAAATTTTATCATTCTCAGGGTCAGCTTCTGTAGAACCAACAATCTGAAGCTCCATAATCTCATCAAGCTCAAGGTCTTTAAGCTTAACGATTGAACCTACGCCGACCTCATCATTGGAAAGCTCGGACTCGTCAACAACAACAGCGTTAGCGATAGTAAGCTCCATCTCCTGAATTTTAGCTTCAAGAATACCCTGTTCGTTCTTAGCTTCATCGTATTCAGCGTTTTCGGAAAGGTCGCCGAAAGCTCTCGCTTCTTTAAGCTTCTGAGCAACCTCAGCACGTCTTACGGTAACGAGATAATCAAGCTCAGCCTCCAGCTTTTTCAGACCTTCAGCAGACATTCTAACCTTTTTTGCAGCCATTTTAATCCAATCCTTTCGTTCATTCTAAAATCTTATTATATAGTATATTTTATCCGTTGTCAATAGCGAAAATGCCGTACACACGGTATTTACTCACGTTAAAGAGCTATTCCTCTTCGTTTTCACTCTCATCACCGCTATCAGCGTCTTCACCTGTGTCGGTGCTTTCACCATTTTCGACAGCCTCAATCTGACTCAGTACTTCATCAACAGCTTTTTCCAGCCTTGACGTAGGACGCTCAATTCTTGCCATCACATTCTCACTCAGATAAACAATTTTTTCGTTTTTCACAGCAGAAAGCTCCGCCGTTTCCTCAGGCAATTCATATTTACTTATATAATCGGGCAGAATAAGCCACTCCGGGTCAAGCTCCAGCAGCTCCTCAGCTGTAAAAGAAATCTTTTCGGCACCCTCAGCCAGATTTTCTCCGAAATACGAAAGAAAATTTCCAGCAAAGCTTTTATCTGAAGCTACAGCCAAATCGGGTGACATAACATAAACGAAGCTTTCCATAGCACCATCGGCACCTGCCAACGCTTTTTTCAACGGTTCGACAGCCTGTTCAGCTGCCGCCTCGCAATCCACGCTTCCTCCGAACACCGCCGCGATGTCATTGTAACAGCCATAAAGCTCATCAACAGTTTTCGGTGTCGGGATTATCCACACTCTTGTACCTGCCGCTTCAATTGCTGTAATATCTTTTTTGGCAATCGGACTCATAGTAATCAGCAGTTCAGGTGCCGCATTGATAATAGCGTCTGCATCAGGGTTTGCAGCCGAGCCAAGCTCACTTTTTTTGCTCACGCTTTCAGGGTAATCGCAATAGCTGCTTCGCCCCGAAATTTTATCCTCGTAACCAAGCTCGCAAATTATTTCCGTAATCGCAGGCGATAAAACGCCCACTGTTTCGGGGGACTGCTCAAACACGAATGAGCCAACCTTAACCGGATAAGGGCTCTCAATCGGAACCGTCGCTTCGGTTATCTGCACAGGACTTTCCTCAGCAACCTCAGTGCATCCGCAAAGCATTACTGCCGCAACAGCTGCCGCTGAAAAACATTTTAAAAATTTATACAAAACGAATTCCTCCGTCAACAATCTACCCCTAATTATACCACATTGCACACCAAAAAACAATACCAATTACAAAAATAAAAAGGCTGCCGAGGTTCCCCTCCGACAGCCGTAATATCATTAAGATTAAGCCTTAGCAGCGTTGAGCTTCTTAGCGAGCTGAGACTTCTTTCTTGCAGCAGCATTCTTGTGAATGAGGTTCTTAGCAGCAGCCTGGTCAACCTTCTTCATAGCAAGTCTGATTGCTTCTTCAGAATTGTCAGCCTTGTTAGCGCAAGCAAGGTCAGCGTTCTTGAGAACAGTCTTGAGGTTGGACTTTCTTGCCTTATTCTGCATTGTCTTAGTAGCGATAACCTTTACTCTCTTCTTAGCGGATTTAATATTTGGCATAGTGTTTCTCTCCTTAAATAAAATGATTTTTTACGGTCATAATAACTTTAGGTAAGCTTTGCACACCACGGAGCAAGCCCCTTTATTCAAACGGCATAACCATCGCAGAACGTGACACGGAATGTTCCGCAGAGGTGTAATGACCCACCTTGTAGTTATCAGGCACCGTTAAGGATTTGACAGCACGACTGCCTTAACCGCACACAGTTACCTGCAAAAGCCTAAATATAATATTAACATTTTTCGCTGCTTTTTTCAATAGGCAACTTCAAAAAACACCGAAAATTTTCACTGTATTTTTTGGGCACTTTGCCGAATTTTTCTGAAAGGATTATAGAATTATGTCAATTCGTACAGACCTTGCAATTGAAATGATAGACGAGGACGCCAAAAGCCTTCCCAAAGGTATCCGCCGCAAGCTGAGAAAAAGCTCTGCCTGCTCCATAACCGAAATAATAGTAACCGATGCTATAGCGGGACTGCGCATAGGCAAAACCAAGGGGAGATACATTACCATTGAAACTGACCGACTTTCCGCAAGCCCCGATGACTTCGACGAACAGGTTGCAAATATTGCTGCTGAAATTGAAACTCTGAAAGGTGATAACCGAAAAACCGCACTCATTGTTGGACTTGGCAACTCTGACATAACACCTGATGCTCTCGGTCCTCTTGTTATTTCGCAGGTTATTGCGACCCGCCATCTTCACGACGTCCTGCCATCTGGACACGACCTGCTCAAGCTTAACCGCACCGCCGCAATCGCTCCAGGGGTACTGGGTCAGACAGGTATCGAAGCTGCCGAAATCGTCCGCACAATATGCGCCGAAATCAAGCCTGACTGTGTAATTGTAATCGACGCACTCGCCTGCTCCGATGTGTCACGTCTCGGCACAACAATCCAGCTTACCGACACTGGAATTTCCCCCGGCTCGGGCGTGCAGAACCGCCGAAAGGAGCTGTCTGAAACAACTCTCGGCGTGCCAGTAATCGCAATCGGTGTACCAACAGTTGTTGATATGCACACTATCGTAGAAAACATCACAGGAAATCCTCCTGATAAACACCTGCCCAATATGATGGTTACTCCCCGTGACGTGGACAAGCTCATTGAGCGTTCAGCACGTCTCATCGCCTACTCAATCAACAAAGCAATTCAGCCTATGCTTTCCATTGAGGACATTACTGCGCTGTCATAAAAATAAGGGACTGAAATCAGTCCCTTACATACAAATTTATTTTCTTCTTGAAGGACTTCTGCGCTTGTTGTCAAGCACCTTCTTCAAGTCGCCCATACGCTCGTCAGAGCTCTGCTTGAACTTGTTGAGCATATCCTCAAAAGCAGCCTCGGGAGTAAGCGGTGCCTTTTCCTGCTGAGGCTTTGCATTTTCTTTGTCAAAGCGCCTGCCACCGTTTCCGCCATTACCATTATTGTTGTTTCTCTTGAAATCCTTGCGTGGAGGCGGGTTATCAACAGCCTTTTTAATAGACAGAGAAATTTTTCCGTCCTCGCCCACAGTCAGCACCTTAACCTTTACGGTCTGACCCTCTGTGAGGTGGTCTTTGATTTCGCTTACGAAAGTGTTAGCAACCTCACTGATATGTACCATTCCTGTTGTTCCCGGTTCAAGCTCAACAAATGCGCCGAACTTGGTAATACCGGTAACCTTACCCTCATAAATTTTTCCTACATCTAACTGCATAAAAAACTTTTTAATCCTCTCGTTTGATAATTTATCTGACCCCTAAGGGGACAAAGCCTTAATTTCCTGTTGTATCATAGAAACGTCTTTCGTTCGGATAAGCGTAGCCCAGCACCTCTATTGCATAGCGCTCCATAAATGCACGCTCGTCCTCCTCGGAAAGAATACTCTGATACTCGTCATTAGCGTCCTCAAGAAGCTCAGCCTCTTTAACCAGCGCATCAAGCTCCTGCTTTTTTTCGGATATTTCCGCCTGAGTTCCGATAATTTCAGCAATACACGCAATAACAAAAACCATTGCCGTTATCGTAATAATAAACCTCATAAACGGGTTGCTCTGCTTCTTTTTATTCAGAGTATAACCGCTTTTTTTATTATTTTTAGAATTACGGACATTTGTCTCATTCAATGCGGTCACCTCCGATTTCCTTCCTCAGCATAGACGAACCCAATTTAGCTTTCTTATTATACACCAAACCCAACCTATTTTTCAAGTGCTTTTTCCCACTTCTTTTGTTATTTCCAACATTTTCATTACTTCCCACAAAAACGCCGACAGCTTTTTGACATTTTTTTCTTAATAAATTTACAAAGCGTTCAATTGTAATGGAATATACTTTTCGTAAAACACCGTAGAGCGTGTCAAAAACCCATCTTAGCACCCCTATGATAAAATTTCCTACCGTAAGAATGTACAGCACAAATCCTGCCAGCGAGCCGAGAAATACAAAAAATCTTATTTCTCCCCTTGCCGCAAGAGCTGAGTAACAAAAAACAGCTGCCCCGTAAATAAGCCAGAACAGCATATCCTGAACGAATACCGCACCGCTTTTCCGTGCAGGCGGAAAAACTATCCTGAGTGCGCGGAACACGTCATATACAATTCCGAGGACTGCCCCAAGCACAACTGACGCAAGAAAAAGCCCTGCCTGATGGGACACGGAAAAAAAGGTTTCTAACTGCAAAAGCTCACCTCATCGGAAAATCCTGCCTAAAAAAGACAACGGAGAATGTCTGTCAGGGTCGCCGTATACAATACTGTTAATCTCCCCCTCAATGTTCATCTCTCCGCTTTCAACCGACAGGTCGTTAACGTGCAAATCCGTCCCGCTTACTGTCAATTCACCCATTGACGTGTAAAGCAGAACCGTGTTTTCATCAAATCTGTCCACGTCCGTAACACCTGAAACCGACAGCTTGTTCCTGCCCTCAAGAATTAAATTATGTACAGGCATTTTCTTGTTTACTTCATTCATAATCAACACTCCTTTTTAGGAAAAAGCTGATTAAAGCATAGTGTTCGTTTCAACGTTTTAAGAAACGTATTAATCAGCATTTTCTTAGCTATTATATGCACCGAAAAGCAGCATTAGAACTGTAAACCAAAATCTGAAAAAATACGGAGACTCATCGGTAAACGCTTCAAAAGCATTTCCGATAAGTCTCCGCAATAATCCATATTTAATTTTTTCTCATAAGCTGGAACACAACCAGAACCGCTGTAAAAATGAAATTATACATCATCATCATTGATACCGAAAGCTCCTGTACGCTGCCCGTAACAACCATAACCAGCGAAATAAGCACTCCCAAAAGCATTGAAACAGCCTGAATTGCAATACCTATTCCGATAGTTGTTTTCATATATCGGCAGCTGAGAACCAGCGATGATAGTGCCGCAAAACGTCCCGAGCAAGCCAGTGTAGCCTTTTGCTTCATCTGATAAGCAGTAACCTCCGCAAACTGTTCGTGAACACGGAACGGTATCAGCTTCAGATATTCGGGAGAAATTTCAAACAGCTCCGAAAGTCGGTTTATAGTTACCAGCGAATCCACCGAACGAATCATAACATAAACGCCGTTCTTCTGAAGCTCCTGAAGGGACTGGCGCACCTCCATAGTCGGATTGATTTCCACAAGGAACATCGCCGAAAGCTCACCCGAAATTGACAGATAAACCGCACATCTTCCGTTCTCCGTATACTCCTTTTCTCTGCTCAGAGGAGGCATACCTTCAATGCTGTGGTTCACCATCAGCTCACGGTTACCAAGCAGTACACGCTTATTGTTAATCCAGCCGCAAAGCCCCATAGAGTCCTCATAAATGTAGCTTTCAACAGGGTTGAGCAGCTCAGTTTTACCTGCAATAATATCATAGAACATATTCTTCAGTATGCTTCCTGCCTGACTTGCAAGGCTTGCCGCCTCAACAATAGCCTCGTCAATTCTCGTGTCGGAGAAAACCTTGATTGCCGCAAGCTTAACGCTGCCCTGAGGGAAAAGCTGACCTGCGTCAATAAGCATACTGTTTGTTTCGGAAAATTCTTCAATACTGTCATAGCCCAGCACAACGCCCTGCACCTCAGCATTTTTCTTTGAAGCACGAAGCATAGGCAGATTTACAACCAGCATCATAGAGAAGCCCGTGCAGATTGCCACAACTCCAACAAACACGGAAATACCGATATAAATTGAAGATGAGCCGTGTTCCGAGCGACCGAGGATACCTGCGATAATACCAAGTACCGCCGCAGCTGCAAGAACAGCAGGTGTAAACATACGGCAGAATTTATCTGTGCTGTCGCTTGAATATGATGTTTTAAGGAATTCAGAAAGAAATTCCGTCTTACGCATTGTTGCAAGGTTAGGGAAATCGTTAAGTGCTCCCCTTGTGAAGCTCTGAGCAGTTTCCTCGTCCTCAACACGGAAAACCGCATACTTTTCCGAGCTGCCCGAAACGAATTTGAAGCTTCGCTGAGTACGCTTCACGATACAAAGCTTGCCTATTGTGTTGAACAGCAGCGAAGCTATTGCAACAGGCACATAAACGTGAACAAAGCTGCCTTTTATGAGATTTCCGTTTGCAAACATAATCATTGCGGCTGTTATTGAAGAAACAATGGAAACCGCACACAGACTGTCACAGTCCGCCTTGAAGGAAACAAGCTTTGACAAGCCGCAGGAAATAACCGTGTAGCTTGAAAATGCCGCAAGCAGACCGAGAATAGCGTTTACAAAAAGGAACGTATTGGTCTGTGAACGCTTGTTGAGAAGCTCCATAATCGGCATAGCCTGATTATCGTTTGCAACAGCAATATAAAGGCTTGCCGCAAGACACATCGCCAGCACAAAAAGTCTCAGCATAAGGCTTCCTTTAAGCTGGGCAATATCGTGAGCAATCGAGGGAGCGTCATTGAAGCTTTCGAAATCGTCGATAACGACCTCCTGACCTTCATTGTCAGCGTCGTCATCGGCAACGTCCTCTTCTTCACCCACAAGCACAAAATCCTTGATTTTCTTGCTTCTGCGCTCCTTGAGAGCGTCAATCTTTGCCTGCTCACTGTTTTCAGCATCAACAGGAAGCTGAGCTGTATCCTGTAAAATTTTATCATCAAGATTAAGGTCAATATCGGAAATGGACTTTCTTTCAATCGGTGAAACATACTGGGTACGTGAAATACGTTCCTTTTTCGCCTTCAGCATACCGTCCAGCAGCTCTGTATTGCCGGAAATTCCTTCCTCGTCCTTTTCATCAGCCTTAGGAATAAGCTTTGTAAAGAACTCCGTAATGCTCTTATGCTGAGTATGCTCGTTCCTTGCAGGGCGCTTCTTTTCAGCGGAATACTCATTAAGTATTTCGTCAAGGTCCTGCTTTTCACGCTGTTCCGTATTATCCTCCAGCGCAGAATATTTATCAAACGGATTTTCCCTGGCCTTACGTTCAGCGGAAATGCTCTGTATAGGAGCTTCGTTAATCGGCTTTTTAGGCTGCTCCTCAGCATTTTTCCTTCCGAAAATCGAAACAAGAGGAGACTTCTTTTCCTCCTCAGCTGTTTCCTCCCTGATAACGTCCTGACTTCCGCCCTGCTCCATCTTCTGAGAAAAAGAACGAGCAGGCTTTTCGGTAGCCGGAACAGGTGAAGGAGCTGCTTCACGTTCCTTTACCGCCGTTACAGCCGAAGCAAATTTCGCATACTTTTCCTCAAAGCTGTCGGACTTTTCCAAAGCTGGAACTGGGGGTTCCTCAACTGATACAGGTACAGCTGAAGCAGGTTCACTTACAGGTATTTCAGGTTCATTATGTAAATCCGATGCCGAAGGCTTTTCAAAGCCGCCTATAATCGCATCAACATCAATGTCGGAGCTTCCGCCGCCGGTGGTTGTTCCCGAATATTCGTTAAGAATATCGTCTATCGAATATTTTCCGTCAGCCAAAATTCAGCTCTCCCTTCATTTATTTTACAGACTTATACCAAAATAAATTTACCGGTTATTGGTATTGCGCTGTCTTACAGTTTCATACATAAATATTCCCGCCGCAACAGATGCGTTAAGGGAAGTAATTTTACCATACATAGGCAGTTTAAGCAGAAAGTCGCATTTCTCACGGACAAGTCTGCCCATACCGAAGCCTTCCGAACCGATTACAAGTCCTACACTTCCTGTCATATCGGAATTTGTGTAATCCTCACCGCTTGCGTCCGTGCCGTAAATCCATACACCGTTTTCCTTCAGCTGGTCAAGTGCAGCAGGGATATTCGCAACTCTTGCCACAGGCAGCCAGCTTGCCGCACCTGCCGAAGTCTTGTAAACCGTGCTGTTCAATGCAGCGCTTCTTCTTTTCGGAATAATAATTCCGTCAGCGCCTGCCGACTCAGCAGTACGAATTATCGCACCAAGATTGTGTGGGTCTTCGATTTCATCACAGATTATAATAAACGGCTTTGTGCCCTTTTTCCTTGACACCTCGAGAATATCCTCAACCGTAACGTATTCGGCACAAGCACCGCTTGCGATTACGCCCTGATGTGAAGCTCCCTCAGCCATATCGGAAAGCTTTGTTTCGGAAACCTGCTTTACAACAATTCCCTGCTCCTTAGCCATTCTTGCGATAAGACCAAGGCTTCCGCCCTCGCCATTCATAAAAATCGTATTAAGGGGACGTCCCGCTTTAAGCGCCTCGATTACGGGATTTCTTCCCACAATCAGACCTGCACCGCCCTCATCTTCCTGTTCAGCGTTATCCGCACGCTCAGCATCTCTGCGGCGGTAGCTATCATTTTTGCTGTAGCTTGTATCTCTGCGCGGTCTGTCATTTCTGTCGCTCTTGCGCTGTCTTTTATCGTAATATGCCATAACAGCCTCCGTAAATGCTCAAAATTATTCACATTAAATTATAACACATCACGTCAAAAAACACAACGCTTTTACAGAATTTTTTATAAAAATATTATCAAGCATCCAACTGCTATAAGCACCATAAGTCCGCCGCAGCCGATTAAAAGCTTTGACGTAAGCGACATAGCGTTTTTTCTTCTGACGGGTACTATCCTTGAAAGATATTCCCTTGCCTCCTCGGTAATTCTCTCCGATGGCATTCCGCTTTTGTCAGCCTTTACATACAGCACAGCCTTCTCGAAAAATTCGTGCTCTGTGCTTGTTATTTCCACAATTCTTCTGTTTACACCCTTTATCATCGCTGGTTTTCCTCTCATTTTTGTGTACTTAAAGGTTTAATGTCACATTTTCCACCGTTTTTCAACATTTCCTCCAAGCTGATTTTACGTTTATTATCGCCCTTTTTCAGAAAAAATATACCATTTGTAATCAAAAACGGTGGAAAACTATGTGGAAAACTTAAACATTCCCCAAAAAGTGTTGAAAACTCGGTGGAAAAAGTGTAAAACCTCTATTTTCCGTCAGGTTAAAGTATATTCTGGGTGTTGAAAACCGATTTACGGAAAGTATTATACATAAAAATTACCCCAATTATTCATTAATTTACATAATTAGCCTTTTCATAGGTGTTGAAAACTTTACTATGTCAATAATTTATCTTCGTAAAGTTGCTTATAAAAAATGCACTAAAATTGTGCAATAATGTGTCCGAAATCTATTGAAATTTTTGGGGAAATAGTGTATAATATTGATATGTGATTTTGATTTTTCAATTTTTCTATGTCAGGAGATGTTTATATGAGACTTGTTACACGTTCAGACTTCGACGGACTCGCTTGCGGTGCGTTGCTTAAAGATGTAGGTGTTATCGACCACTGGAAATTCGCTCACCCTAAGGATTTGCAGGACGGTCTTATCGAAATTACAGAAAATGACTGTCTCGCTAACGTACCTTACGTTGAGGGCTGCGGACTTTGGTTTGACCACCACTCCAGCGAATTTGAACGTAATCAGCTTGAGGGCAAGTACAACGGCGAAAGCCGTATTGCACCTTCCTGCGCAAGAATTATTTATGATTATTACGGCGGCAAGGAACGCTTCGACCACTATGACGATATGATGATTGCTGTTGACAAGGTTGACAGCGGTAACCTTACCCGTGAGGAAATCCTCAACCCTACAGGCTGGATTTTAGTAGGTTTCCTTATGGACCCAAGAACAGGTCTCGGCAGATGGAGAAACTTCACTATTTCCAACTATCAGCTGATGGAAAAGCTTATCGACTGCTGCCGCACAATGACAACAGACGAAATCCTCGCACTTCCTGATGTCAAGGAGAGAATTGATATCTACTTTGAACAGGCTGAAAAGTTCAAGGAAATGGTTAAGGCACACACTCGTGTGGAAAAAGACGTTATCATCAGCGACCTTCGTGGTGTTGACCCGATTTATTCAGGCAACCGCTTCCTGATTTATAGTCTCTATCCTGAACAGAATATTTCCGCATGGATTGTTAACGGAAAGGGCGGTAAGGGCTGCAGTGCTGCTGTAGGTTACTCCATTCTTAATCGTACATCTAACGTTGACGTTGGCAAGCTTATGCTGAAGTACGGCGGCGGTGGCCACAAGGCTGTTGGTACTTGTCAGTTTACTGACGAGAATATGGATACAGAACTTCCAAAAATGCTTGATGAGCTTAT
>JAZSHA010000070.1:0-2831 GCA_045533025.1 Oscillospiraceae bacterium | reverse complement strand
AGCTTTCAAAGCTCTATGACCCAAAGGAAGTAGAGGATAAAATATATAAATTCTGGATGGACAACGACTGCTTCAAGGCTCACCGTGACCCTGACAAGAAGCCTTACACTATCGTTATCCCACCTCCAAACATCACAGGTCAGCTCCATATGGGACACGCTCTCGATGAAACTCTCCAGGATATTCTTGTAAGATGGAAGAGAATGAGCGGCTACGCTGCACTGTGGCTCCCGGGTACTGACCACGCTGCTATTGCAACAGAGGCTAAGATTGTTGCGGGTATGGCTGAGGAAGGTCTTACAAAGGAAGGCATCGGCCGTGAAGCATTTATGGAACGCGCTTGGGCTTGGAAGGCTAAGTTCGGCGGAAGAATTGTTGAACAGCTTAAGAAGCTGGGCTGCTCCTGCGACTGGTCAAGAGAACGCTTCACAATGGACGAAGGCTGTAACAAGGCTGTCCGTGAGGTTTTCGTAAATCTTTACAACAAGGGACTTATCTACCGCGGCGAAAGAATCATCAACTGGTGTCCGCACTGTAAGACATCTATCTCCGACGCTGAGGTTAACTATGAGGATCAGGCAGGCCACTTCTGGCATCTCCGCTACCCTCTTTCTGACGGCAGCGGCTACATTGAACTCGCTACAACACGTCCTGAAACACTTCTCGGCGATACAGCTGTTGCTGTTCATCCTGATGATGAGCGCTACAAGGATATGATCGGCAAGACTGTTGTTCTTCCTCTTGTACACCGTGAAATTCCTATCGTTGCAGATACTTATGTTGAAATGGACTTCGGTACAGGCGTAGTTAAGATTACTCCTGCTCACGACCCTAACGACTTTGAAGTTGGTCTCCGTCACAACCTCCCTGTTATCAACGTTATGACAGACGATGCGAAGATTGTTGCTGACTATCCTAAGTACGCTGGTATGGACAGATACGACGCAAGAAAGGCAATCGTTGCTGACCTCGAAGCTGAGGGCGCACTCATCAAGGTTGAGGACCACGCTCACAACGTTGGTACTTGCTACCGCTGCGGAACAACTGTTGAACCTAAGGTTTCCACACAGTGGTTCGTTAAGATGGAACCTCTCGCAAAGCCAGCAATCGAGGCTGTTAAGACAGGCAAGACAAAGTTTGTTCCTGAACGTTTTGACAAGATTTATTACCACTGGCTCGAAAACATCAAGGACTGGTGTATTTCCCGTCAGGTTTGGTGGGGTCACCAGATTCCTGCATTCTACTGCGACGAATGCGGCGAAATGGTTGTAACAAAGGAAAACGGCGCAGTTTGCCCTAAGTGCGGCAAGCCTATGCGTCAGGACGAGGATACTCTCGATACTTGGTTCAGCTCTGCTCTCTGGCCATTCTCCACACTTGGCTGGCCTGAAAACACAGAAGACCTGAAATATTTCTACCCAACAAACACTCTCGTAACAGGCTATGACATCATCTTCTTCTGGGTAATCAGAATGATGTTCAGCGGTCTTGAACACATGGGTGAAGTTCCTTTCGATACAGTTCTTATCCACGGTCTTGTTCGTGACGCACAGGGCAGAAAGATGTCCAAGTCTCTCGGCAACGGCGTTGACCCGCTGGAAGAAATCGAAAAGTACGGCGCTGACGCACTCCGCTTTATGCTTGCTACAGGTAACGCACCGGGTAACGATATGCGTTACATTGAGGACAAGGTTAAGGCTTCAAGAAACTTCGCAAACAAACTCTGGAATGCTTCACGTTTCATTATGATGAACCTCCCTGAGGACTTCAGGCTGAATGGTATTCCTGCAAACCTCAACGTTGAGGACAAGTGGATTATCAGCAAGTTCAACCGTCTTGCTAAGGAAGTAAACGAAAACCTCGAAGCTTTTGGACTGGGCGTGGCTGTTGCAAAGCTTTATGACTTCATCTGGGATGTATACTGTGACTGGTACATCGAGCTTACAAAGCCAAGAATTGCTGCAGGCGGCGAAACTGCTGAAACTGCACAGGCTGTTCTTGTTTGGGTAATGCAGGGTATGCTTAAGCTTCTCCACCCATTCATGCCTTACATCACAGAGGAAATCTGGTCTGCTGTTTCTGACAGTGACGTACCTTGTATCCTCTCCGCATTCCCAACTTACGATGAAAAGCTCGACTTTGCTGTTGAGGAAGCACAGTTTGAAAAGATTATCGCTGCAATCCGCGGTATCAGAAACCGCCGTGCAGAAATGAACGTACCGCCTTCCAAGAAGGCTGCTCTCCACATTGAAACAGCTGAAGCTGAAATCTTCGAGCAGGGCAGACTCTTCTTCGAGCGTCTTGCTTCCGCGGCTGAAATTGTTATTGCTGACAAGGTTGATATGCCTGACGCTGTAACAGTTGTTACAGACTGCGCAAGAATTTTCATTCCTATGGACGAACTCGTTGACAAGGAAAAGGAACTTGCACGTCTCAACAAGGAAAAGGCTGCTGTTCAGAAGGACATTGACTTCTCCTCTAACAAGCTTAACAATGCTGGCTTTGTTGCAAAAGCACCTGCACAGCAGGTTGAAGCTGAAAAGGCTAAGCTTGCTAAGGCTCAGGAAAAGATGGCTAAGATTGAGCAGTCAATTGCTGCCCTTATGAAATAAGGAAATAAAATTACGGCTCACCGAAAATTCACGGTGAGCCGTTTGTTTATGTTATAAATATCACATCTTGTTGTATTTTTCCTGCGCTTTTTGCAACAGCGGCAGTACATACGTCGCAAGTATTTCAAAGCTTGTGTAACTGGAGTATTCACGAAGCATAGGGACAATTTCAGTTTCCATAGCGTCCTTGCCATAGAGGGGAATAGCGTCATTGCCGAT
>JAZSHA010000253.1:0-3720 GCA_045533025.1 Oscillospiraceae bacterium | reverse complement strand
GATGGATATTTTGAAAAAATCATCTTTACAGAAAGCGATTTGCTGTGGATTGTCAGAGATATTTGTGTTGAAAAAAACAACTCGCAGAACAGCAATGAATGCGCAATGGGTATTGAAAACGCAGAGGTGATTTTCAAGAATTTCCGCATTGATTCAGCAAATGTTGACAGTGCAGAAATGAAGCAGGAAGAATGGAACGAAGTTATCGCATACTGCGGTGAGTCGCATCCATATTTTGCAGGTTTGGACAGCGCGTTTTCTTCGGATGGCATAATAATAACCCCCGAATTTATCTTTGAGAACAGCCTTGTTTCAATGATGATTTTTTGCACGGAATTTATTGTCAGCTGGGATAATTTCAATGGCAGAGCGTGGTATGACAAAGAGAAAAAAGATGGCTTATTTAAACGTATTATCGAAAAAATAGTTGCTAAAAATGAGGAATAATTATGAAAATAATTCTCGCATCAAACAACAAGAACAAGCTCCGTGAAATCCGTGAAATCCTTGAGCCTGCAGGCTTTGAGGTGGTTTCACAGGCAGAAGCGGGTGCTGATATAGAGGTTGAGGAAAACGGCAAAACCTTTGCCGAAAACGCTTTCCTCAAGGCAAAGGCTGTCTACGAAATGACGGGACTTCCCGTGCTTGCTGACGACAGCGGACTTGAAATCGAAGCCCTTGATGGTGCACCCGGAGTCTACTCCGCACGCTATGCACCCGAGGGACAGCGTAAGGCGAAAGTCCTTGCTGAAATGAAGGACGTGCCCGACGAAAAGCGTACAGCGGATTTTGCCTGCTGTATCTGCTACATTGATGAAAACGGCGCGGAGCATTACTTCGAGGGTAAATGCTTCGGTAAAATCGGCTACGAAAACCGCGGCACAAACGGCTTTGGCTATGACCCGATTTTTATGTACGGCGACAAGTCCTTTGCTGAAATTTCCGCTGAGGAAAAGAACAAGGTAAGCCACCGTGCACTTGCTCTTAAAAAGCTGAAAGAATATTTTGTGAAATAAGGAGAACAAAGCTATGAAACTGCTTGCCATAGACGGTAACAGCATTATGAACCGTGCGTTCTACGGAATAAAAATGCTGTCCAACAAAAAGGGCGTCTACACCAATGCCCTGACAGGATTTATGAATATATACCTCGCTGTGGCAGGCGAGCTTAACCCTGACGGAGTAGCTGTTGCCTTTGATCTTCGTGCACCAACTTTCCGCCACAAGGCGGTTGCAAGCTACAAGGCAAACCGTCACGGTATGCCCGACGAGCTTGCTCAGCAGATGCCAATGATTAAGGAATTGCTCACGGCTCTCGGCGCAAAGGTTATCGAGTGCGAGGGGTACGAGGCAGACGATATTCTCGGTACGCTCTCCAAGCTTTGCGACGACGAAAAGGGAGAGTGCTACATTCTCACAGGGGACAGGGACTCGCTCCAGCTTATCTCCGACAATACAACCGTACTTCTCCACACAACAAAGGGCACGGTCAAGTACAACGAAGCAAAATTCACCGAGGATTACGGAATTGCACCAATCCAGCTTATCGATTTGAAAGCACTTATGGGTGACAGCTCCGATAATATCAGCGGCGTAAAGGGTATCGGCGAGAAAACCGCTACCCAGCTTATCAAGGATTACCACACAGTTGAGGAGCTTTACTCCGCACTTGAAAGCGGAAATGTTACCGCTACAAAGTCTGTTATCACCAAGCTTGAAGCAGGTAAGGCGGATGCCGAGCAGAGCAAATGGCTTGCAACAATTGTGAAGAATGCGCCTGTTGAAATGGATATTTCAGCATATAAAAACAGCGAAGCTGACGAGGAGAAAATCTCACAGCTTCTCACTAATCTTGAAATGTTCAAGCTTCTTGACCGCTTGAAAATCAAGCCCTCCGCAGTTGTTGAAGCAACAGCTGAAATTGCACCTGCAGAGAAAAAGGAGTATACAGTTTCAGGTGAATTTTCAGGTGATGTAACAGCGCTTGAACAAGCAACTTTCCTTATCAAAGATGACGTTATGCACCTTACTTCCGAGGGCAAAATCTACATGGTCACCGACAAGAAAATACAGCTTGATTTCCTTGCATCACCCTGCAAAAAATATACAGCAAACGCAAAACCAGTGTATCGCTTCTGTCTTGAAAACGGCACAGAGCTGAAAAATGTTGTTGCTGATGCAGATATACTTGGCTATGTTTTGAATACAAATTCCAATGAATATACAACTGAAAGAATGTGTGCCGAGTACGGCTCACCAAACTATGAGGAACTGGGTGAATTTGCCGAAGTTGCGGCACTTGATACCCTTATCCCCACAATGCTTACTGAAACCGAAAAGCAGGATATGATGTGGCTTCTGAATGAGGTCGAAATGCCCCTTACCGAGGTGCTTGCTTCAATGGAGCACTACGGTGTAAAGGTTGATAGCGAGGGCATAAAGACTTTTGGCGAACAGCTTAAAATGGATATGGACGGACTCGAACAGCAGATTTATTTTATGGCAGGTCACGAGTTCAATATCGGCTCACCGAAGCAGCTTGGCGTGGTGCTTTTTGAGGAGATGGGACTCCCAACAGGCAAGAAAACCAAAACAGGCTACTCCACCAATGCTGAGGTACTTGAAAATCTCCGTGACAAGCACGAAATCGTGGACGCAATCCTCCAGTACCGCCAGCTTTCAAAGCTTAACTCAACTTACGTTGAGGGACTGCTGAAGGTTATCGCTGACGACGGCAGAGTTCACTCCGTGTTCAAGCAGACAGAAACAAGAACAGGACGAATTTCCTCCGCTGAGCCAAATGTGCAGAACATTCCTGTGCGCACGGAGCTTGGCAGAAATATGCGTAAATTCTTTGTTGCCGACGAGGGCAAGGTGCTTCTCGATGCCGACTACAGCCAGATTGAACTGCGTATCCTTTCCCATATGAGCGGCGACGCAAATATGCAAGACGGCTTCAACAAGGGAATGGATATCCACACCGCAACCGCCGCACAGGTATTTGATATGCCTGCGGATATGGTTACTTCCGAAATGCGACGTGCAGCAAAGGCTGTAAACTTCGGTATCGTCTACGGTATCGGCGCATTCTCACTTTCAAAGGATATCGGCGTTTCCGTTGCTGAGGCTGACCGCTATATAAAGAACTATTTTGCAAAATATCCGAACGTGCAGAAGTTTATGGAAACAACCGTTGAAGATGCAAAGGAAAAGGGCTATGCCGTGACAATGTTTGGCAGAAGAAGACCAATTCCCGAACTCAAAAATTCCAACAAGAACATTCAGGCTTTCGGCAAGCGTGCCGCAATGAACGCACCAATTCAGGGCACGGCGGCTGACATAATCAAAATCGCAATGATTAAGGTCTACAACCGCCTTAAAGCTGAACAGCTTGACGCGCGCCTTATTCTGCAGGTGCACGACGAACTGATTATCGAAGTAAGCGAAGCTGATGCAGAACGTGCGGCGGCTGTGCTTGGTGAGGAAATGCGCAATGCTGTAAAGCTTGATATTCCGCTTAGTGCCGGCGTTGCGAAGGGTAAGACCTGGTATGAAGCGAAGGATTGAATGACGGAATTCTAATGGTTTGGTATTATTGTAATTTAGTGAATTGGATTTTACGGAGGTAGGCTGATGGAAAAATTAGTGGATTTTTTGAAGAATGAAATTACTAATGAAATGACATTGGAAAATATTATTCAAGTGTTTGAAAAAATGTGC
>JAZSHA010000016.1:0-6927 GCA_045533025.1 Oscillospiraceae bacterium | reverse complement strand
TTGACAACATCAGTGGTGACCTTATGCTTGCGGTTTCGGGACAGACTTTTGAAAGGCTGAGGAGAAGTCTTTCTGCTGTTGCAAAGTTGCCGCTGACTCACATTTCGGCTTATATGCTGAAAGTTGAAGAGGGCACTCCCCTTGCGGCTGACGAAAAACTGTTAGCGCAAATTCCTGACGAAGATGACACGGCTGATATGTATCTTGAAGCGGTGAAAAGGCTTGCTGATGCAGGATTTGAGCAATACGAGATTTCCAACTTTGCACGGGACGGATTTGAGTGCATGCACAACTTGAAATACTGGCGATGTGAGGAATATCTTGGAATTGGTCCTGCGGCACACAGCTTTATTGATGGCACTCGTTTTGCGTGTCCTAAGGATTTGGACAGTTTCATTTCCTCGGAAATACAGGAAAACGTTAATCTTGATGAGGGTGGAAGCGCCGAGGAAAAGGCAATGCTTGCACTGAGACTTGTAAAAGAAGGTCTGTCGCTTGCAGAGTACCCCGAAGCGGAAAAACGTGGGGAAATGCTGATAAAAAATGGTCTGCTGAAAAAAGAAAAAGGCACGCTCAGACTTACGCCTGAAGGGTGCCTTGTATCAAATCAAATTATCTGCCGTCTGATATAATCGGGCGGCTTTTATCTTGGTCTGCTGCGAACTTTTTTACGAGATGCCTTATCCGTATACATAAGGTCATCGGAAATTTTCATAAGAATATCAACGGTTGTTTTTCCTGCGTAGTCGCCTGCGATACCGATACTTGCAGAAATTTTATATGGCTTTCCGCTGGTTTTGTTAAAGTTGTCAATGTATTCATAAAAGCGTTTTTTGAAGTTTTCCGCAAACTCATTTGAGTTGTCGGTTACTGCCGCAACAGCAAATTCGTCACCGCCAAAGCGTGCACACACTTCATCATTCAATGACGCATTTTCAAGCGCTCTTCCAACAACCTTGATAGCAATGTCGCCCTCAGCATGACCATAAGTATCATTGATATTTTTCAACCCGTCAAGGTCAGCTGAAATAACAACTGCTGATTTATTATCTGCTGCTGCCTTTTCAAACTTCGGAATAGCAAGCTGATAGAAGCCTCGTCTGTTATACAGCTCAGTAAGCGTATCATGGGTATAAAGCTTTTCCATTGCTGTAAACATTCTTCTATTACCGAAACCGTTTCCGAACGCCTCTGCAACCTGCGGAATACGGTCATAATGTATTGCCTCAATCGGGAAACACATACAGAGATATCCCAATGGAATATCAAGATAATGAATTGTTGCAAAAACGATAGGCAGCTTTGCTTCAAGGAACATATCTTCAATCCTTGGAGCAATTTCGCTTCGCTTAAATCTTACTGAACCCAATATCGGTCTGTCATAGCTTCCGAAATACACCAAATCCATCTCATCAGTAAACGGAACATCACTTTCGAACTCTACCATACCACTTTTGGGGTTCAGCGCATCAGTATTCAAACAGCAGTAAATGCCATACAAATCCATTTTATTGCTGAAAAAATTATTCAGAGTTTCAGCAGTATGAGCCGAGCTTATTGTTGTGGTAATTGAAGCCATTATTTCAGCTCTCTGCATTTCGCCGTTAAGTCTTTCGTGAAGCTCGGTAATCATATAAGAAGCCGCTTCAACCTTTTGCTCCACACATCCGCAGGACTGTGAAACAACCATTTCAAAATTAATAACTGCCTTATCGGGCACGGGCTCACCGTTAATAGCCAAATCAAGGAATTCTACTGCACGCTCGGAAAGCTTATCAAAGCTGTTGCGGCAGGTTGTAAGACGAGGAGAATGGTAACGTTCGTCCTCAATTCCGTCAAATCCTGAAATTATAACGTCCTCGGGCACGGAATATCCCTTTTCCAGCAAGCATTTGCATGCTGTCATTGCCATTACGTCATTACAGCATATAATTGCTTCGGGAAGCTCCTTTCCATCGGCAAGGAATTTTTCCATAACAGCTCTTGTGGGATAATCCCAGAAATCGCCGTACCCCACACGCTCAGGGTCATAAGGTATACCCTGTTCTTCAAGGACACGCTTATACACATTAAGACGCTCCTCAGAAAATTCGTTACCTTCAAAACCTGCGATAAAATTAACCTTTGTAAGCTTATGGTCAACAATAATATGACGTACAATCTGTTCAAAGCAGTTGCCGTAATCATACGAAATATTTATACAGCCCTCTATATATTTTTCAACAGAAACAACAGGAATTCCATTCTGTGCCGCATTTGCAGCAATTTTAGGCGGAATGGATTTATCCTTTATCATTTCGGTAAACATAACAATACCGTCAACAATATTGTAATCAATCAAATCATATATATATGTTTCGCCAACATCACTTCTGCTGTTATTATATAAATCGGAACAGGTCTGGTAAACAAAAAGCAGGTATCCCTTTTGGACAGCAAATTCATTCAGCTTGGAAACATATCTGAATGAAGCAGCATCGTAAACCTTAGGTATGCAAACCGCCAGAACCTTTCTACCCTTAAACATTGACTACACTCCTTTATAAAGTGAGCTACTCGTAAAAGACAAAAACAAAGATGAAGTAACTTGAAGTTTGTTATGAAATCATTTACATTTAATCAATTCTACCATATATATTAATTTTTTTCAAGTATCACCTTGTACAAAAAAAGCACTGTTTTTTTAACAGTGCTTTCATTTGTCATATACTTCCGCCGCCGTGGGTGTCACCGCTGGAGCTTGTATGGGTACTGCTGCCATTATTTGACTCGATTTTTCTTCTTGTAACCTTTTTATAGAGGTAGATATCCCTTGCGTAGGTTACATTGCGGCTGCCTGAACGTACATAAGCCTTTGCATTTGTCTGCATAACAGCTGTTTTAAGCTGGGATTTAAGCACAAGGCAGACAATTGCTGCAAACAAAAGACCTATACCGAGAGAAATTACAAATATCATAAAATAGTTCTTCGGGCTGTATGCCTTGCCTTTGGCTTCATAATAATCAATATACTGTTCCGAAACATCAGCAAATGCCTCGAAAGCAAGGTAATAGCTGTCACTGTTAAGGTGAGGACGCACCTCTTTGCCTACAGCAGAAATTCCCTTATCGGTGAAGGCTCTTATGCCCTTGCCGTCGGTCGTGATGTAAGCTTCATTTGTGCTGTGATTATACAACAGCATCAGACCGTCTTCGCCGTAATAATTGTAGTCATAGTAATCGTCAGCATAAGCCATCATAGACTTTCCATCAGTTGAATTGACAGTTACAACAGCTATATCGTATCCGTACTTATCAACGATATCCAGCATTTTTTCTTCAAGCTGCTGTTCTTCGCTGTCGGTGAGGATATCTGCATTGTCCACGATTTTATCGGCATTTGCCGCAGAAACATTCACCGCAGAAAGTGTGATGCACATTGCAGCTGCAAGGATTGCTGAAAAAATTTTATTTAACTTCATATCCGCACCTCCTTACAGAATAAACGCCTGCACAGCGAAAGCAAGAGCGCCCACGCCTGCTGTAATACCGAAAAACAGTCTCCAGAACTTACCCCAGTCAACAGGAAGATTTCCGACGAATTTGCCTGTCTGACCATTCATAGAGAAGTTATACATTTCGCCCTTGTACTTGGTGTTGAGCATCCATACAGGGAGCAGTGCATAGCGGATTTTACCGCTTTTCAGCTGGATATTTACCGACTCGGGAATTACGCTGTCATAACCCTGAACGGTATTTTCGAACTCCTGCAAGGTGCTTGTCTTGATACGCTCATTGGCACGCGGCTGGCTTGCTTCAGCGTCCACATCATACTTATCGGAGAGATATCCTGCAAGATATGCAGGGAGGAACTCCTTGCAATCATTGTAATTAAACGGTTCGATTGCTTCAGAAAGATTATCAGGCATTTTTGTTGAGCCGTCAACAGGCACCTTATCAAACTTGATATCGCCGCTTCTCACAATCATATAGTGCTTTGTTTCAGTATAAGCATAGTCACCCGAACGCCAGCTTCTTGTTTTTGTAGCCTTGAATTTCAGCTTTGCGTCAGCATCGCAGTCAAAGAGCCAGTACGGGACATAAACACCCTTGATTTCCTCAATTCTGTTTTCGTCAGCAAAATTACTTGGAAGGAGAAATTTGCCTTTCATAAAGTTCTTGAGCGCTTCCTTAGCACCCTCTTTATCAATCTTGAACGGAATAATCAGGTCAGGCTTCAAACCGCCTGTAAACTGTCCCGACATCACAATCGGACTGTCGCAATATGGGCAAGCGGAAGCTGATGTTGTTTCGTCAGCCACAATCTGACCGCCACAGTTCTCGCAGGAATAAACCTTCATTCCGTCCTGCTCAGTGTCACTCCATTCAGCACTTGGATTTTCCCATGAGAAATCGTCCTGCTCAGGCTGGGAAATCTCATTGAATTCCTTGATTGCGTCGACCTCAAATTCGGTGTCGCAATATGGACACTTCATATTCTGACTTTGGCTGTCGAACTCAATCCCACCACCGCAGCAGGGACATTTATAATCTATAAGAGCTGCCATAACATACCCCTTTCATTCAAAAGAAACGGCTGAAAATAATTCAGCCGTTTCAGGATATTACTTTACATCATTCTCATCGAAACGGTCGCCGCATTCAGGACAGAACTTTGGTGGATTTGCGGGGTCTTCAGGCTCCCAGCCGCATTTATCGCAACGATAGAGAGGTGCACCAGCAGGCTTTGGTGAGCCGCATTCAGCACAGAACTTACCCTTGTTTGTTGCGCCGCAGGAGCAAGTCCAGCCGTCAGCTGCTGGCTTTGGTGAACCGCATTCGGAGCAGAACTTAGCTGTATTTGTTGCGCCGCAGGAGCACTTCCAGCCGCCTGCTGCAGGAGTCTGCTGAACAGGAGCAGCCTGCTGAGCTGCCATCTGCTGCTGAGCCATCTGCTGTTGCTGAGCCATACCAAAAAGCTGGTTAGCGTTCATACCGCCAGCCTGCTGAGCCATATTCATACCCATAAAGCCCATCATTGCACCGCCGCTATTGGAAGCAGCAGCCTTCATAGCTTCACTCTGTGCGCCAACCATTGTAGCAGCTGCCATAGAAGGGTCACGCATTACAGCTGTTCTCTGGAGGTCCTTAATCATCTTTTCGTCTTCAGGTGAGCAAGTTACCGAGTTTACACCGAAGGAGGCAATCTTGATACCACGGAGCTCTGTCCACTTCTTGGAGAGAACTTCGTTGAGAGCGTCAGCGATTTCAAGAGTGTGTCCAGGGAGTGCACTGTATCTGATACCCATTGCAGAAATCTTAGCAAACGCAGGCTGGAGAGCTGTCATAAGCTCCATCTTGAGTGTGCTGTCGATTTCGCTTCTGCGGTAAACATCGGAAACGTTGCCGCAAACGTTTGTATAGAAAAGAAGCGGGTCAACGATTTTATATGTATATTCGCCGTTGCAGCGGATAGATACGTCGATATCAAGTCCGATATTTGTATCTACAACACGGAAAGGAACAGGTGATGGTGTACCGTACTTGTTTCCTACGATTTCCTTTGTGTTGAAGTAGTAAACTCTTGTATCGGTTGATGCCTGACCGCCGTGAGCGATACGGTCACCGATGGAGGAAAGAGTTTCCTTGATGCTTGTGCCGAGGTCGCCCGCAAAGATAGAAGGCTCGCCGGAGATATTGAAAGTATATTCGCCTGGCTCAGCGCAGACATCGAGGATTTTACCGTTCTCAACGATAATCATACACTGGCCGTCAGCTACAGCGATACCACTGCCCTGAGTGATAACATTATCGCTGCCCTTTGTATTTGAGGACTTGCCGTTTACTCTTTTGGAAGCCTTCTGAACAAGCACATCGCTTGCCATTGCTTCACAATAAAAATATTCCTTCCACTGGTCAGCAAGTGTTCCGCCGACAGCGTTGATTGCTGCTTTAATAAGACCCATTTGAAACAACTCCTTATTATTTCATATTGAAGTGCTTATGCAAAAATGCTAACGCACAATTATATTATACAATATTTTAAACACAATTTCAATAGTTTTTTAACAAAATTATTTTACCACAGCCATACATCACTATTTTCTGTCTCTGACTCTGTTTCAGCAGCACCCTCCAACTCTGTTTTCGTCTCAGCTTCTTCGGGCACACTTGTACCTGCGGTTTCCGTTGCAGAGGTTTCCGTTTCGGTTTCTGAAACTGAGGTTTCAGCATAAATGCTTTCAACACCATCATTTTCGCCATCTGGAAGAATTACAATTGCCTGACGGTACATCTGGTCATAGCGGGTTTCAAACTTATTGATATTGTAGTCGATAATACCCTTCATCGGGTCATTCAACGTAACAATATCGGCATCCATATTGAAACCTGCAAGCACAAAGCAATGCTCATTCAGGTACCAGTCCAGCTGCTCGCCAGTTTCGTTATCGTACCATGTTTCGTAATACTCTGGCTCAATCATTCCGTCGGTTGCCCAGCAAAGGACTGGAGTTCCTGCCGCAAGATAATCATACAGCACATCGGGGTGTGCACCCGAAATGTTTTTCACGGTGTAACCGCCGCCGTGCTCGGAAATATACTTATTCGCCGCCTTTTCGATTGCTCCCGAAAAACAGCCGTATCCCTTACCAAATGGGTCACCTATAAAATAGTTAAAAAAGCTGTCCTTATAGGTTTTGCCGTCCTCATAACGTGCGTTGCCCCAACTTATCGGAAGGTAATTCAGCGCCATATCGGTTTTCTCCGCATCGAAGCCACAATGTCTGAGCAGAATTGTCAAAGCAGTAATTTCACAGCCTACAGGCAATTCGGGCAACTGCAGAATATTCTGCATATCTATGTAGACAGAATTATCGTCATAATCCTTACGCTGACGACTTGTGATAATTCTTCTACCCGATGAGTCGGTAAGCGGCGGCTCGGTAA
>JAZSHA010000119.1:0-3687 GCA_045533025.1 Oscillospiraceae bacterium | reverse complement strand
GTTGTAAACACGCTTGATTTCCATAGGCTCGGTTTCAACCCATTCACCGTTTTCGATATAGCTTCCCTTCGCGGAAACCTCACGGATATTGATTTCGGGATTGAAGTTTGTTGCAAACGGGTAACCGTGGTCACCGCCGTTGCAGTCGAGAATATCTATGTAGTTGATTTCGTCAAAGTAGTGCTTCTGTGCATATGCGCAGAATACACCTGTTACGCCCGGGTCAAAACCGCTTCCCAGGAGAGCTGTGATACCAGCCTTCTCAAACTTTTCACGGTAAGCCCACTGCCACTTGTACTCAAACTTTGCAGTATCAAGAGGCTCATAGTTTGCAGTATCAACATAGTCAACCTTACATTCAAGGCAAGCATCCATAATAGTCAAATCCTGATACGGAAGCGCAACGTTGATACAGATATCAGGCTTGAATTCCTTCATCAGCGCAACAAGCTCGCTTACATTGTCGGCGTCAACCTTAGCGGTTGAAATCTTCGTTTTTGTAGTACCCTCCAGCTTTTCCTTGAGTGCATCGCACTTGGATTTTGTACGGGAGGCAATCATGATTTCCTCGAAAACCTCGGGATTCTGGCAGCACTTATGAATTACAACGGAAGCAACTCCGCCGCAGCCGATAATTAAAGCTTTACCCAATTTGACAACAGTCCTTTCAATTGTAAAATCTGACTCAAAAAAGTCATTGAGTAATTATAACATAAGCAAAAAGGAATTGCAATAGTTTTTTACAATAATTTGCTACTGCGGCAAAGCGGAGCTGTTTTTGCCTAATTCCCAGAAAGCAACAGCACTTGCCGCCGCAACATTAAGAGAGTCAACTCCGTGAGACATAGGTATCTTCACCGTGTAGTCGCAATCAGCAATCGTCCTTTCAGCGAGTCCGTCCCCCTCAGTGCCGAGAACAATTGCAAGCTTCTTTTCAGCCGCAAGCTTCGGGTTGTCAATGCTTACCGAGTTGTCATCGAGAGCCATTGCCGCTGTTGCAAAGCCAAGCTTTTTAAGCGTCCCCATATCTCCGTCAAAATAAGTCCAAGGCACCTGAAAAACCGTGCCCATACTTACTCTTGCGGCACGTCTGTACAGCGGGTCGCTGCACCCCTCCGTAAGCAGGACAGCATCCATATTCAGTGCCGCAGCTGAACGGAAAATCGCTCCCACATTTGTAGGGTTCACCACATTTTCCAGCACCGCAACACGCATTGCTCCCCCGCAAACATCTTCAACAGCAGGCAGCTCGCTTCTCCTCATTGCACACAAAGCTCCCCTTGTAAGCTTAAAGCCTGTCAGCTTAGTGAGTATTTCCTCATCGGATGTGTAAACAGGCACATTGCACCGTGCAACAATTTCTTTAGCCTCCCCCTCAATGTGACGTCTCTCTAAAAGCAGGGAAATCGGTTCATAACCTGCATTGAGGGCACGCTCGATAACCTTGGGACTCTCAGCAATGAATATTCCCCTCTCAGGCTCAAAATAGTGCAGAAGCTGAGCTTCGTTAAGACGTCCATAAACGTCAAGCTCAGGTGCGGAAAGGTCGGTAAGTTCAATAATTTCAGGCATAGGCTGCTCCTTCTTGATAGTATTAAAACCCGAGAAGATATACGCTTCTCAGGTTTTGCTGCGTTTGCTTTTCTTTTTTGTCAGCTCGAAGCTGTTCATAGTCATTCGGTAAATCTTCTCCTCGGGCACGTCCGAGTCAAGATAAACCGTATTCCAGTGCACCTTGTTCATATGGTACGCAGGGGTAACTCCCTCATAAGCTGCACGAAGGAAATCTGCCTCCATCGGCTCGCATTTCATATTCACAATAGTCTTTCCGCCGTGCTCCATAACAAGAGCAAACCATTTTCTTGTATCACAGTGACGAACTGCAACCGTCTCCCCGTCATCAAATGGAGTATCCAGCACAGCCGCAGAAATCGTCCCGCAGTAATCGAGATATTCCTGTTTAGTCATAAAAATTTCTCAGTCCTTAATGCTGTCAATATAGTTCTTTGCAGCCATTTTCAGCACCTTTTTCGGCGTCTGGTTTGTCACGAAAACAGCCTTGGGATTGCCCTTCTTGCCAATAAGGTAAACGTCCTCATTCCTGCCGTTTCCGCTGGTGTGGGTTTTCTTTGCAAAAAGTGCCGCACCTGCAATAAAAGGAATTGCCGCAAACCAGAATATTGAAGCCTTGTTATGGGGAAGAAGCTTTTTCAGCATATCAAATCTCCTTATCAATATCAAGTTGGAAGAAATAGTCGTCCATTACATATCCGTTTCCGATATCGGTCACGTCCTCACCGATTATACGGAAACCGCTTTTTTTGTACACAGCAATTGAGCTGTCATTGTGCTTATTTACAGTAAGCCATATTGCGTGCAGATTATGCTCACGGCAGTATTCTTTCAGAAATGTGAAAACCTCCCGTGCGTAACCGTTGCCGCGGTATTCCTTTTTAATGTATATTTTAGACAGAAACAGCCTGCCGTCCTCATCTGTACGGATTGCGGTGTAGCCGATACGTGCGTCACCCTTGCGGAGTATATAATAGGTGTAACCATTCTCAATCTGCTCCGTCATAGCCTTTACAGACTGGAATTTGTCAACCATATAGTCAATCTGCTCCGCACTTAAAATTGACGGAAACCACTCGTGCCATATTTCGTCAGCAAGTACCGCAGCAACCTCAATCTGCTGCTCGGTTTTAACTTCAACAAGCTTAATGCGCTGCATTTTTCTTTTCCTCCTCAGCTCCGAAAAAAATTCTTTCAGCAAGGCTTCGCTTTCGTCCTTCATAATTCCGTATTCAACTTTTGGCTGATGATTGTAGCCAAGCTCAAACAGATTTACAAGGCTTCCTGCCGAACCTGCCGCAGAGTCCTGCGCCGCATACACAACACGGTCAATCCGTGAGTTTATTATTGCACCTGCGCACATCGGACAAGGCTCCAGCGTAACATAAAGCGTGCACCCCGACAGCCGCCAGCCGCCGAGAGTTCTGCACGCTTCATCAATTGCAATAACCTCAGCGTGACAAAGGGCGTTTCTTTCCATTTCACGGCAGTTGCGTCCCCTGCCTGCGACAAAGCCGTCATTTCGAACAACAACCGCCCCCACAGGAGTTTCCCCCTCCGAAGCAGCTTTACGGGCAAGCTCCATAGCCATTGCCATATAAAATTCATCGGTTTTAAGCTCCATAGTCTTTCCTTTCAAAATCAAATCCTGAATTCAAGATGAAGAACCGTTACCGCAAAGGAAAGCGTGAACCATACAATCAAAGGTACACTTGAAGCGGCGGTAAGAATTTTTGCAGATACCGACATATAGCGCTCCTTGAGGGTAATGCTGAAACGGTCACTGTAGTTGCAGAAAAATCGGATTGTTCCCACAAGACCTACAATAATCATAACAAAGAGGAAAGCCACAATGAGAGTATCGCTGTAGCTGTCATCAACAAGATTATCAAGAAAATAAAGCGCATACACCAAGAAACGCTGGATTATACGCATTATAACAGCTGTTATAACCGAACCAGTTCTGATTGTAAAATAGCCGATAACCATTGTTGTTACAAAGGCAAATGGCATTATTGTTATGTCATATGTACACACAGCATAGATAATACTTGTTATAATAAGCGCCGTGCCATCACCAAACTGTCTGGTAAACTGAAGGAAAACGCCGTGTGT
>JAZSHA010000259.1:0-2370 GCA_045533025.1 Oscillospiraceae bacterium | reverse complement strand
GTCTGACCGCCTGACTTGATAGCAACACTTGTACGTGCAATAGCTGCTGTTGCAGGAACACCGCCGAAAAGCGGAATAATCATATTACCGATACCCTGTGCAACAAGCTCAACGTCAGCATTCAGCTTTTCATTCTTCATTCTTCCAGCCGAAGCACCGCAAAGAAGTGACTCAATAAGTCCGAGTGCCGCAATTGAAATTGCAGGAACAATAAGCCCCTTTACAGTTTCCATATCAGCCATAGCCGCAAGGTCAAGTCTGTCATCAAGAAATACCGTCTTTGGAATTGTACCCACAACCGCAACATCAAACTTGAAAATCATATTTGCTGCAGTAGCAAGAATAATCGCAAGGAGTGAAGCAGGGCAGTACTGTCCAAGCTTTTTGGGGTAAATAAACATAAACACGATTACAGCAACACCAATAATAAGTCCAGTAACATCAAGCTGCTGTTCAAGTCTGAAATAGCTTGCAATCTTTTCAATTGTGGTAAGCCCCTCAGAAGTAAGTCCCGTAAGATTGTTTACCTGACCGAGAGCAATGATAATCGCAATACCACTTGTAAATCCCGTGATAACAGGCATAGGCAGGTAGGAAACAAGTCCGCCAAGCTTGAAAATTCCAGCAAGCAAAAGGAGAATACCCGAAATAAAGCTTGCAATAAATACGCCCTGAATACCATACTGTGCAACAAGTGAAACAAGAATAGCTGTCATAGCACCAGTTGGACCGCTAATCTGATAGGACGCACCCGAAAATCCGCCAATGATAATACCTGCAAAAATAGCTGTGATAAGACCAGCCGCCGCAGTTGCACCCGAGCTTACACCAAACGCAAGTGCCAAAGGAAGAGCAACAGCCGCAACCGTGATACCTGCCAACAAATCCTGACTGAATTTCTTGCCGTTGTAGCCTTTGAATTCATTTTTTACATTTTTCCCGAAATCCTTTACCAACATAAAATAGCTTCTTTCTTTTTAAGGTCGCATTTTGTCAAAACACGCCATTAACTATTTTACGCCTGTAAATGCGTCAAGTCAAGCAGAATATCAGTACCCGAAAGCGGTTGAAAATTGTATATATTGTCAAATCCACTGTATAAAAGCCGTCTTGTCGTTGCGGTTGTAGCCCGAACGTTCATAAAAATTCAGCGTGCTTTCACTTTTTGAGCCTGTCAATAGCATCATCTTGTAGCAGTTTTCCTTCAGCGCAATCTCTTTCGCAAAATCCAGACAAGCAGTAGCAAGCCCACGCTTGCGGTAAGCCTCATCCGTAACAACATTTTCAATAAACGCATAAGGCTGCTGACCGTGAGTAAGATTAGGAATTATCACGCAAACACAGGACGAAACAATCTTTCCGTCCTCCACCGCAACAATAATATGATGATTAGGGTCAGCAAGAATACCTTCCCAAAGTGCCATTACCTCGTTACTTTTTTCTGGAAACGGATTTCCGTGTAATTGCATATAAAGCGTCATAAGTCCGTCAAAATCAGCGTTTGTGATTTCTCTTATCATAGTAATTCTCCTTTACTTTTGTACCTGTCAATAGGTTTGTCACTCCACACTTGAACTTCAATATATCGCTCATATCCATATTTTCCATCATCATTCCAGTTTTGTGGTAAACCAAATTTATCTATTATTTTAAGTATTTCGTCATAAGTGTATATCTGATTATGATATTCTTTTTTATTCTCTATTGCCTGACTGAATGTTGGCATTGAGTCGCCGTAAGTAAAAGATAATGTTTTTATGTCAAATTCTTCAATAGGAATTTTAATATATGCACAATTTTCAAACCAAGTGCTTAACCAAGGACTATGTTCTATTGTCATATAATAAGGAACACTTCTTTTAATCATTCCTCCCTTTTCGATAAACTTGCTACGCAGAATAGCCTCGCAGTTTCTTCTGTATTCAGCATATTTTTCGTGCCTTTGAGCGCACTGTGAATTAGGCTTTTCTATTTTGATTTTATTCAGAACGTCATTTGCTTCGTTTAATGACAAATCAGATAAATTAGTGAACGGGGAACTCGTACTTTCATAATAATGATATAAATACATAATTACTTATTTTCCTCCATAATCCCAATAGCTTCTTCAACCGAAACACATTCCGCATATCTATTCTTCCACATAAACTCATTATAATATCGATAGCTTTGCTCCGCAGTCATAAATTCGTTATCAAAGGTGGAGTTTGAATATTCAGGAACAATAACCTTGAAACCGTGTTCGAATCCGCATTTTACCGTCGCATCAATGCAGTATTCCGTCTGCAGACCAACCACAATAATTTCTTTTTCACCCTTACCACGAAGATACTCAAGCAAGCCTGTACCATTAAATGAACTGTTTACAAA
>JAZSHA010000096.1:0-8011 GCA_045533025.1 Oscillospiraceae bacterium | reverse complement strand
AGGAAGGAGTTATTTTAAAATGTCAAAGCAGACCACATATAATGCAGGGATTTATGTTCGTTTATCTCAGGAGGATATGCGTACAGGTGAATCCCTTTCAATCGAAAATCAGAAGCTTATCCTTACAAAATACGTTGCCGAACAGGGCTGGAATATTGTTGATACCTATGTTGATGACGGATATTCGGGAACTGATTTTAACAGACCTGCCGTTACAAGATTACTTGACGACGCAAAAATGGGAAAAATCAACCTTATCATTGTTAAAGACCTGAGCCGTTTCGGAAGAAATTACATTCAGGTCGGACAATACATAGATTACATTTTTCCAACTTACAACATTCGCTTCATTGCGCTGAATGACAATGTTGACACACTTAACGCCAACAGCACCGCTATGGATATGATGCCGATAATGAACGTTTTTAACGAATGGCACGCCGCTAATACTTCAAAAAAGATTAGGGCAGTCATTGAAGCTAATGCCAAATCGGGGAAATATCGCACGACTTTTGCACCCTATGGTTATGTTAAAGGTGATGATGAAAATCGTTTGCCTGTTGTTGACGAACCTGCTGCAAGTGTAGTAAGACGTATTTTTGAAATGCGGTCGCAGGGTATCAGCCCAAGACACATTGCGGATAAGCTGAACGAGGAAGGTGTTCTTACCGCTTCGGATTATCATTATGCCAAGCTTGGAAAACCTAACCCTCGCAGAACAAGTCATCTTTGGAGTGCCGAAAGAATACGAGCTTTGATTAACAATCCAACCTATCTCGGTCATCTGGTGCAGATGAGAACAACAACGGTTTCTTACAAAAATCACAAGCATATAAAAAAAGACCCGTCTGAATGGATTATTGTTGAGAACACTCACGAACCTCTTGTTTCTCAGGATATCTGGGACAAATGCAGAGAGGTTGAAGCTTCTGTAAGTCAGGGTAAAAAGACGAAAAGCGGATTTGTTGCAGCATTAAGCGGGTTGATGTTCTGTATCGACTGTGGAGAGAAAATGCGTTTAGGTTGGAACAATACCCGTCATCAGCGTGGTGGACCGCGTGAATACTATCGTCACAACTTTAATTGCGGAAGATATAACCGACATGGTAAAATTGCCTGTAACAGCCACTATATCAAGATGAAGGATATGAACGCTATCGTTCTGACGGATATTCGTGCAATGGCGGCACTAGTAGTTGAGGATGAAGAAGCGGCACGTCAGAAGTTCCTTGCTCATAAGGATAAACAGAATGCTCATCAGACCGAACTTGAAAAGAAAAGGCTTCACGAGGGCAGATACAGACTTGCGGAATTAGAAAAGCTGATACCATCCATTTATGAAGATAAGGTGCTCGGGAAAATTCCCGAAGATGTTTGCGTTAATCTTTTGGAGAAATATCAGGAGGAGCAGAAAACGCTATCCGCAGAGGTTGATATGCTTGAAGCAAAGCTGTCCGCCGTAAAGCAGGATGAGCGTGATGTGGAAGAATTTATCCGCCGATTGAAAAAGTACATCGATGTTCAGGAGCTTACAAGAGAAATGGCACTTGAACTTATTGAGTATATCACGGTTGACGAGTACAATGCTGACAGACCGAGAGATATTCATATTTATTACAAGTTACTTGAAAAACCGCTTCTGCACAAGAAATATCTTGATGTAGAGCAGAACGAAGAAACCGCGTGATTAGGCGGTTTCATAGGAAATTATTGATGTGTGACCTTTTGGAGTGTTGAATACTTTACAGATTTATTCCCATACCTTCCAGTCAGCACAGGCAGCTGCAATGAACGCAGTAGCCGACGCTCTTCCTCTGAATTGTTGTGACAGAGGAGAAACGGCATAACAGTACAAGTTACACAAAGCTGCACAAACAAAATTAACTTTTCAATGGTACTTAAAGCGGCAGTTTTGCAAAGACCAGATAATGACCAAAACTGTTTTCATATAAAAAACAAACCTCGCAAACACCCATTCTACGAGGTTTGCGAGATTTAAGCTTGTCTTAAATTGGTGCCGCTAACCGGACTTGAACCGGTACGCCGTTGCCGGCAAGGGATTTTAAGTCCCTGGTGTCTGCCTATTCCACCACAGCGGCACAATAAATATTTGCTAAATAATTATATAACATTTTCATTTGTTTGTCAAGGGTATTTCAAAATTTCGGCAGGTCAGAATTTAAAAAAGGTATGGTTTTACCCATACCTTTTTATCAATAATGTACTTTTTCTTTTTTGGCAGCGGAAACTCTGAAACGAAGACGGAGGTTGTCCGTGATAAGTGCAATAAATTCAGAATTTGTAGGTTTTCCCTTGCCGACGCTGATGGTGTATCCGAACATTCCGTTAAGCACGTCCACATCGCCTCTGTCCCAGGCTGTTTCGATAGCGTGGCGGATTGCTCTTTCAACACGGGAGGCTGTTGTATCAAAATTTTTGGCAACAGTCGGATAAAGCTGCTTAGTAACGCTTTCAAGCATTTCATCGTTGTTAAGGGAAAGAATAATTGCTTCACGCAGATAGTGATATCCCTTGATATGTGCGGGAATACCAATTTGATGAATGATGTCCGTAACAATCATTTCAAGCTTCCTGTCATCATTATCAGCAGATAAGTCTGCCATCGGAAGCGCAGAAATCCTTTTGACAATCTTGATAAATGACTCGGCATCAAATGGTTTAAGAATGAAGTATGCGTTTGTAAATGACATTATCTGCTGTTCAAGAAAGGCGTGTTTATATGGTGAAGCAGCGATGAAGAACGGCTTTTTATCACATTCAGAATTTACCCTTTCAATCAGCATAGCGGCGTCGCAGCCTGTCATAAGGGCATCGCACAGTACGATATCAGGTCCGTATTCCGATATTGCAGCAGCTGCTGTATTTCCGTCGGGGAGACACCTGTTGAATTTGAAACCTGCAAACTCCAGCGCACTGAAAAAGCCATCACTGTAATCATCGGAATTTCCGCAGATTAGAATTTTAGTTGTTGTTGCCATAAAGATTACCTCCTGTATTTTATGTTCCATATTTTACCATACATATTTTTGAAAATCAAGTACTTTTGACAAAATTTCTCAGTAAATTTTCGGTAAATATTTACAATAAAATACATTTTTATTCTGCTTTCGACAAAAGTCATCATACATAACATAAATGCGATTATACATTAAATGGAAAAGAAGTGTGTCAAATAAGTGATATTATTTTGTAAATAAATAATGTATAAGCTCAATTGATATACTTAAATTGTTGAAAATACGTTAAATATATTGTTTACTACTTGAAAAATTTGCGATTATAATGTATAATTTAATGTATTGTATTATTTTAAAGGAGATTATGAATATGAAAATTTCAAAAATTATCTGTGCGGCAATCGCTTCTGCAATGGTGCTTGCATTTGCTGGCTGCGGTGAAAAGGAAAAAACAACTCTCGTTATGGCAACAAACGCTGAATTCCCTCCATATGAATATCGTGATGGTGACCAGATTGTAGGTATCGATGCTGAAATCGCTCAGGCAATCGCTGATGACCTCGGTCTTGAACTCGTAATTGAAGATATGGCTTTCGACTCCATTATCGCAGCTGTTCAGTCAGGTAAGGCTGATATGGGTGTTGCTGGTATGACTATTGACGAAGACAGACTCAAGAACGTAAACTTCTCCACACCTTATACAACAGCTGCTCAGGTGGTTATCGTAAAGGAAGGCTCTGCAATTGCTTCTCCTGCTGACCTCGTTGGAAAGAAAATCGGTGTTCAGCTTGGCACAACAGGTGATATCTTCGCAGGCGATATTCAGGACGCTACAGTTGAGCGTTTCAACAAGGGCTTTGAGGCTGTACAGTCCCTCAATCAGGATAAGATTGACGCTGTAATCATCGACCGTGAGCCTGCAAAGGTATTTGTTACACAGAATGAAGGTCTTGCAATTCTTGATGAAGCATATACTATTGAAGAATATGCAATCGCAGTTGCAAAGGACAACACTGAGCTTCTCGACCAGATTAACGCTTCTCTTGCAAAGCTTGAAGAATCAGGCAAGCTTGAAGAAATCATCGGCAAGTATATCAAGGCAGAATAAACCCAAACAAGCAAAGCTTGTTTGGCTCCAAGTTTTCGTAATAAATTACGAAAACTTTTAGTGAAATAAATAAGTATACATCTCGGCGTGCAGGGCAGCCGTCCTGCACGCTGTTTTTCAGTTGAGGATACAAAAATAATCGGAAAGGGTTGTTCAGATGACGGAATGGTTCAAAGAATTGGCGGACAGATTTTACAGCAATTTTATAAAAGATGACCGCTGGCAGTATATAACTAACGGTTTGTGGGTTACAATACAGATAACAGTGCTTGCGGTGCTGGTCGGTATCGTAATCGGCTTTCTTGTGGCAATTATCCGTTCGACACACGATAAAACAGGCAAGCTGAAAATAGCAAATTTTATCTGCCGTATATACCTTACGGTAATAAGAGGTACGCCTGTTGTTGTTCAGCTGCTCATTATTTATTACGGCATTTTTGCTTCGGTAAATATCAATAAGATGATAGTTGCGGTAATCGCCTTCGGTATCAACTCAGGTGCTTACGTTGCTGAAATCGTTCGAAGCGGTATTATGTCCATCGATAAGGGGCAGTTTGAAGCAGGTCGCAGCCTCGGTTTCAACTATGCTCAAACAATGATTTATATTATCATTCCGCAGGCATTCAAGAATGTACTTCCCGCACTCGGTAATGAGCTTATCGTGCTTCTCAAGGAAACTTCCGTATCAGGCTATATCGCTATGGAGGACCTCACAAAGGGCGGCGATATCATCAGAAGCCGTACCTATGACGCTATGATGCCGCTGCTTGCAGTAGCAATCATCTATCTGACAGTTGTAGTATTCCTCGAATTCCTCGTAGGAAAGCTGGAAAGGAGGCTGAGAAACAGTGACCACTGATAACGTTCTTATCTCCGTCAAGGACTTGAAGAAAAAGTTTGACGGTATGGAAAATCACGCTCTCAACGGTGTGTCAATTGATATCCATTACGGCGAGGTCGTGTTTGTTGTAGGTCCGTCAGGCTCAGGCAAGAGTACGTTTCTCCGCTGCCTTAACCTGCTTGAAGAACCAACTGAGGGAACAATCCATTTTGATGGAGTAGATATCACTGACCCGAAAACCGACATTAATATGCACCGCCAGAAAATGGGTATGGTTTTCCAGCAATTCAATCTTTTCCCGCATATGACTGTTCTGAGAAATCTTACCCTTGCACCAATGAAGCTACAGGGCAAAACAAAGGAAGAAGCTGAAAAAACAGCTATGGAACTGCTGGAAAGAGTAGGTCTTGCAAACCGTGCAGACGCTTATCCTAATCAGCTTTCGGGCGGTCAGAAGCAGAGAATTGCTATTGTACGTGCTCTTTGTATGAAGCCAGAGGTTATGCTTTTCGACGAGCCTACTTCCGCACTTGACCCCGAAATGGTAGGCGAGGTACTTAACGTAATGAGAGAGCTTGCCGAAGAAAATATGACAATGGTTGTCGTAACTCACGAAATGGCTTTTGCCAAGGAGGTTGCAAGCCGTATCATATTTATGGATAACGGAAATATCCTGGAGGAAAATTCTCCCGAAGAGTTTTTTGGCAACCCGAAAAGCGAGCGACTCAAGAACTTCCTCAGCAAGGTTATATAACAATAAACGTCCGAAATGTTTCATTTCGGACGTTGAATATTTTTATGGAGGTAACGGAAATGAATTCCGCAATTACCATTTTGTATCAGATTGTAATAATGTTCATTCTGATAATGTTTGGATTTTTCCTTTATAAGAAGGGGAGCTTTACAAAAAGAGGCTGTAAACAGCTTTCTGATTTTGTGCTCAGCGTGGTTTGTCCAGTGCTGATTTTCACGTCCTTTCAGAAGGAGCTTGAACCAAAGCTTATCAAGGGATTGCTTATGGCGTTTTTATTTTCCCTTTTTGCTCACATTATACTGATTGCGCTGGGAATGATTTTCTGCGGAAAACGCAGGGGGGAAGACGCAGGAGTTGAGCGTTTTGCGGTAGCCTATTCGAATTGTGCGTTTCTGGGAATACCGCTTATACAATCAGTTTACGGCACAGACGGTATTTTCTATCTGACGGCTTACATTGCAATGTTCAACCTTCTTTCATGGACTCACGGCATAATGACAATGACCGACCGAATGAACTTCAGGTCTGCGGTAAATGCGCTGAAAGCACCTGCTGTAATCGCAACCTTTGCAGGTCTGATTATCTTTTTCCTGCAAATCCGTCTGCCCGATATAGTTATGCAGCCGCTGAATTATATAGCGTCCCTCAATACGCCTCTTGCAATGCTGATTTCGGGTATGACAATTGCACGTTCAGACCTGAAAAAGGCGCTGAAAAGGTCGGGTATATATCTGACAAGCTTTCTCAAGCTTATTGCTGGGCCATTACTGTTGTTGCTTGTAATGCTTCCATTCGGCGCTGACCCAGTGGTAACAAACACAATACTCATTTCGGCAGCCTGCCCGACAGCGGCTTCTACGGTAATGTTTGCCGCAAGATACAGCAAAAATGCTGTTTATGCTTCCGAAATTTTTGCTGTTACAACAATAGCCTCTGCTGTGACAATGCCGATGGTGCTGTTGATTTCGTCACTTTTTATGTGAAAAAGGCAAATTTGATGCGGGTCAGACTAAGAAAATCCGTTTAAAATAACGTATTTTTGCTGCTATGCTTGACGATAATAGGGTTTTTTGATATAATTTAAAGGTTAATGGAGTAATTGCTGCTTTGTAACAATTATTACAAAGTGAATACAAAACATCTACAATTTGTTGAAATCAATTGACTTTTTTAAGGTTAGCTGATATCATTACTTTCAGATAAACACCGAATTGAAAGGAGGCTGGGAAAATGGAACGCTTGAATTTGTGCTATGGTTGTATGAACTCGCTTGAAGAAGGCATTGAAATATGTCCTGACTGCGGATATCACACAGGCGCACCTCATCTCCCGTCCTATCTTGCTCCCGGAATTACTCTCAATGACAGATATATTATAGGCAAGCTGAAATCCTATAACGGCGAAAGCGCCGATTATATCGCTTTTGATACAATTACCGAAACAAAGGTAATTGTGAAGGAGTATATGCCTGACACGCTTTGCTCCCGTGAAAAAGACAGCAGCGTGATTAAGGTTGACCCCAACTGTATGCCGCAATATAAGACCTACCTTTCCGAATTTGTGGAACTCAACAAGGTGCTTTCCAAAATGCGTACCCTTAACCATATCAATGCGGCTATTGATATGTTCGGGGATAACAACACAGCTTATGTTGTGTTCGGTTATCTTGAAGGTATGACCATAGGCGACTATTTGAAAATGAACGCAGGCGAGTTGGACTGGGAAGAGGTAAAGAAGCTGTTTCCGCCGATTTTCACAACTCTTTCGCTGGTTCATAACGCAGGTCTTGTTCACAGAGGTATCTCTCCCGAAAATATCATTATTACCGATAAGGGCGAGTTGAAGCTTACAGGTTTCTGTATTTCTGATGCAAGAACAGCAAATACTGAGCTTGCTTCCGAAATTTATAACGGATATGCCGCTCCCGAACAGTATAACCCTAATAACTGGCAGGGTACATGGACTGACGTTTACGGAATTTCGGCTCTGCTTTACAGAATTCTTACAGGTGTTGTTCCTACCGAAGCTGCAAGCAGAATGTCAAGCGATGAGCTTGTAGCGCCTATTGAACTGAACGGAAATATTCCCGAAAATGTTTCAAGAGTTATTATGCATGGTCTGGATATGAACGGCGAAATGCGTATTCAGACAATTACGGAGCTTGTTACTCAGCTTTTTGAACAGCCTGATTACAACTCAAAGCGCCTTTCTTCTTCAAGTACACAGACAATTACAATTCCAAAGCAGAACCCGAACCGAAGCTCCAATACAGCTAAGAGCAAGCCTGTCAGCAGACACGGTCTTTTCATTATGATTATGGTAGTAATTCT
>JAZSHA010000161.1:0-10202 GCA_045533025.1 Oscillospiraceae bacterium | reverse complement strand
GTGCTGCCGCCATGCTGATAATCTTCGTCATCGACATCACGGGGCTTCCAAGCTTTCTGTATTTCACAAGATTTACGATTGCTACTGTTGTTATATAAAATGTATACGCCGCCATAACATAAATCAGTATTCCGTTATATTCATAGCCCTTATTCTGATACAGTATCATCAGCACTGTACCCGATAGTGCAAGATTTACCGTAAGCAGAATGTATCCGCAAAGACGTGAACGGCGAAGCTCCTTGAAGCGGTTTGTACCTATGCCCACACTGTTTACAAAACGCACCAGCAAGAAACGCATTGCCGCTAAAATCGCATAATAAAATGCAAGGACAAAAAACCACGCTGTATGATACAGAAAGCCCGAAACAACATTTATTCCGATATAAAGAATATTTACAGCAAGGCTTCGGTAAAGTGTGATATGGGTTTTGAATTTGTGGTCTGTAAAATATTTATTGCCAATAGGATTGTCATAAACCTTCTTTTTAGCAGCACGGTACTGCTTGGGGATTGTTTTTATGCATCTCATTACAACTACTGTCAGAGCATAAAAGGATACAATATAGCTCACATAAGCAATCGGGTGTGCTTCATAACCTCCGACGAATGTATATATAAGCGCCGCCGTGCAAATCAGCACAAGCAGGATTATTATCCATACAGGAGGATAAAGATATTTAATCAGCTTTTTCCATTCCAATATTTTCACCCCTTCGCAGCTTTACAGTAAATGTACTGCCTTTGCCCACTTCGCTCTCCACTGTAATTTCCCCCTTCATAATATCAATCACACGCTTTACAAGAGCAAGTCCCAGACCATTTCCCTGCATAGCGTGAGAGGTGTCACCCTGATAGAATTTCTCAAAGATGTGTGCACCTGTTTCCGCTGAAATTCCGCAGCCTGTATCAGAAATTTTTACGGTTGCAAAATTCTTGTCAGCATAAAGGATAACAGAAATCCTGCCGCCGTTTTCTGTAAACTTAAATGCGTTTGAGAGCAGGTTGTTCCATACCAAACCAAGTAATTCATCATCAGAACTGATATATATATCGTCCTCAATATCTGTTGCAATATCAATACACTTCTGCTCCCATATTTCTTCAAACTGCAAAAGAGACTGACAAAGCTGCTCGCTTAAATCAAAGCGTTCTGATACAGGAAAAATCTGCTGATTTTCAAGCTTATTCAGCTTTAAGATATTTGTAATCAGGCTCGCGAGTCTGCGTGAATTATCGGTTATCCCCTTGGCATACTCAATACGCCTTTCATCAGAAAGATTAGGTGACTGAAGCATTGTTCCATAGTTCTGCATTACAGCAAGAGGAGTTTTCAGCTCGTGTGAAACATTCGCAATAAAGTCGGTACGGAGTGTTTCAACGCTTCCCAGCTCCTCAGCCATTTTGTTGAAGCAATCAATAATGCTGTTGAAGTTTTCATACGCGTAGCTGTCATTCAGCGGTTCAATGCGTACTGTAAAATCTCCCTTTGTAATTTTTTCAGCTGCGGAAACGATACGCTTTGTAGGTCGGTCAACCATAAGCTTGCGGCGTACTGCATCAATAACAGTAAAAATCAGGCTTATAAGCACCACATTTCCGAAGGTAAGCTTTGCTGCAACCGATATATTTTCTTTGGTAAAGGTCAGGTCAAGCGTTTCCGAAATTACCGTTATAAACAGCGTCATACAGCAAGTTACAACAAATGCCGCAATTAGAAAGAAAACAAACCAGTTATTCAGACCGTGAAGTATTTTTCTGTAATTCACTTTATCACCGCCTTGTAGCCAAGACCGTGCACTGTAACAATCTCAAAATCATCACATTCCGACAACTTGCTTCTCAGCTTCGTCATATACACATCAACGGCACGTGGAGCTGTTTCTGTATCAGCATCCCAGAATTCATCCATAAGCTGTATTCGTGTAAAGGTCTTTTTCGGGTAAGAAAGAAGCTTATAAAGGATAGAAAATTCCCTTGTTGTCATAGAGATTTCCACTCCGTCAAGGTAAGCGGTATGTTCGTCAGCATCCATAACAAAGCTTCCGATTTCCAGCTTTCTGCTTGAGGCAATTTTTGCACGGCGAAGAAGTGCACCGATGCGCAGAAACAGCTCATCAAGGTCAATAGGCTTTACCATATAGTCATCAATTCCTACTCGGTAACCTCTCTGCTTGGAGGCAAAATCATCACGTGCTGTCATAAACAGAATAGGAATTTCACTGTTCAGCGAGCGTACCGTTTTAGCGAACTCAAAGCCATCAATGTTTGACATCATAATATCTGAAACAATAAGGTCAAAAACCGTTTCATACATAGCGTCGTAAGCTTCATCTGCAGAAAGACATCCTGTTGCCTCATAACCGTTATTGTTTAAAAATGCACAAACAGTTCTGTTCAATTCACGCTCGTCCTCAACTACCAATATCTTGAACATTGTTTTTACCTCCGAAGATTTTTCTTTATAATAACACACAAATGTTAAAGTTTTGTTTCTATTTGTATTTATGATGCAAAAATAATAAAAACAGAACAACTCATTCTGCAATTATCAAATAAAATACATTTTTGTATTGACAAATTAGATTTCCTCTGATATAATAAAACAAATGTTACGCAACAAGCGTTACAAAAGGAGAATGATAATGCCCCCGAAAGCAAAATATACAAGAGAAGAAATAATCAATGCCGCCGTTGACATTGCCGCGGAACGTGGTATCAAGGCACTTACCGCCCGTGAACTCGGTGCCGCACTCGGTACGTCATCACGTCCTATTTTTACGGCTTTCAAGAATATGGAGGAAGTGCTAACCGAGGTGCGCAAGGCTGCACTTGAAAGATTTGAGGTTTACGCAAGACGGGCAATGAATTTCACCCCTGTATACAAGGAGCTTGGCGTGCAGATGGTTTTATTTGCGGTAGAACAGCCGAAGCTTTACCGTTTGCTGTTTATGACAGAGAAGCCTGAGGCACAGAATTTTGATGATGTATTTGTAAATCTCGGTGATATGGCAACCCTCAGCGTTGAAGTTATACAGCGTGACTATGATTTGAGTTATGAAAATGCAAAGATGCTGTTCAAGCATAACTGGATTAACACCTATGCAATAGGTGCACTTATTGCAACGGGAGTGTGCAGGTTTGCACCTGACGAAATTCAGGATATGCTCAGTCGTGAGTTTGTGGCAATGCTTATGCTGATAAAGTCGGGCAGAGCAGAGAGCTGTACGACAATTCCTGAGAAAAAATAAGGAGCGTCTTATGGAGGAAAAATGGGTAATATGCCCCGTCTGCAAAAGCAAGACAAGGGTAAAATTGAGAGATGACACGATACTGAAGAACTTTCCGCTGTTTTGTCCTAAGTGCAAGCAGGAAAGTGTTATCAGTGCGGAAAAAATGCAGGTCAGCGTGCATAAAAAAGCTGAATAAATACATATCAAGAGCCGGACGCTTAGACGCAGAGCCATTCATTTTTCACACAATGAACGGCTCTGTTTTTTTGTATCCGAACAAAACAGGAGGAGAAAATTATGGAGCTTTTAAAAGAAAACGAACGCAGTGCAAACAAGGCGGCAGCAAAGGTTATGCGTATAACCATACTGGTTTTTGCGGTTGTTGTAATTCTTGACATCATAGGGATTTTTATAATTCCGCTGGGGGTTATGTTTACTGCATTTGCAATAGGTGCGGTGCTGTTGTTCATACCGACAATTATCGTAAATTTCTGCAAGCAGAACAGCCCGTGGGTGAAATATGTCATTGTGGTATGTGCGGCAATTTTTACTGTTGACGTGGCAATAACAATGTCATATCACGCAATACTTTTATACGTTTACCCGATTGCTATTGCAAGCCTGTATTTTTCGGGCAGGCTTAATATTTTCGGCACGCTGATTACCATAATCGGCGTATCCCTCGGTCAGCTTGCGGCTTTCAGAGCAAACTATGTTCCCGATGATAATTTTGTTGAAACAAGTGATGTTGTGATGTTTGGAATACTTCCCCGTGCAATGATTTTGTTTGCAATATCCGCAATTTTCACTATGCTTTGCAAGCGCACCACGGCAATGCTGGGCAGTCTTATGGGTGCGGAGCAGCAGAGAATAATGCGTGAGAAGTCCCTTGAGGTGTCACGCAAGCTTCTTGAAACGGTTACTGAACTTGACAAGATTTCCGCAGCTGCAACGGAAGCAAACCGCAGTATTGCTGACGAGTCGGAAAACGTAATGCGTGACAGCGAGGCGAATTTTGAGCACATAAAATCTGTTGAAGAAAATATGAATATGATTTCCGACAACCTGAAAAATCTTTCCGAAATGAGCAGCAGTATTGCTGAACTTACAAGGCGTGCTGATGAAATTACTGCTGACAACGACAAGAAGATGTCTGCCGCTTCTGCAAGTATGGACGAAATCTGCAAGGGCACGGACGAAAGCAAGGTGATTATCGCAAGGCTTTCCGAGCAGTCAAAACAGATTGTTGAGATTGCAGAGGTCATCACTGATATTTCTATGCAGACAAATATCCTTGCACTTAACGCTTCCGTGGAGGCTGCACACGCAGGTGAACGTGGAAAGGGCTTTGCAGTGGTTGCTGACGAAATAAAGAAGCTTTCCGAACAGACAAAGAAAGCCGCCGCAGAAATTGCTGTTATAATCGGAGAGGTTACAAGCAACATTTCGGGTACTGTTGACGCAATGGAGAAGAACGCTGTGTTGACCCGTGAGGGTATGGAAAGTATGGAGCAGATGAAGCTTTCCACAGAACAGATAAGCCGTTCAAACAACGAGATTTCACGTCACATTGCGGATATGAACAATATCATCGGCAGTGTTGCGGAAAACGGCGAAAATGTTTCCCATAAGATTGTCAGCGTAAGCGGAAACATCGAGAACAACTGCGGTGCTGTTCAGCACGTTGCGGCGGCAATTGAAGAAAACAGCGCAGGTACGGAAAATCTCGGTTATATGGTCAAGAACATAAAGCTTATGTCCGAGGAGCTGGAAAGGCTGACGAAATAATGTAAAAAGGTTTACAAAGGAGAATGATTATGAAACTTATTATGCAGCCTACCTCTGAAACCTGCGGTCAGGCGTGTATAGCAATGATAGCAGGAAAAACTGTTGAAGAAGTTATCAAGGATATGAAAACAAATGGTCCGACAAGTATCGGACAGTTGATTGAAGCGCTTGATTTTTACGGAATAAAGCATGCAGAAAGGAACACCCGTATTTCCAAGAAAACTCCTGTTCCATACGAATTTTCAATATTAACAGTGCATACAAACAGTGGCTATACCCACTGGACTTTGCTGTATGACGGCAAGTATTTCGACCCCGAATTCGGACTTGTTGAGGGTGAGTATATATATGGGAAAATCACGTCATTTCTTGGGATTTACAAGTAATAATCGAAAAACGGAGAATATCATATGAACGAACAGATAAAAATACACCTTGAAAAATATCCACAAGTAATTGTCGATATGTTTACAGCACTTCGTCAGCTGATATATGACAGTGTATCTGTTGATGTGGAGGAAACAATGTGGGCAAAGCTGCCCAGCTATTATAACGGTGAAAAGGTTGTAAGGCTGATACCCTTTAAAGACCACATCAACGTTGAAGCTTGTGCAGTAATTCAGCACAAGGACAAGCTGGAAAATTACAAAATCACTCCAAAGGGAATGTTGCAGATTTATGTAAAACAAAACGTCCCGAGTGATATTTTAAAGCAAATATTTGTTGAAACTTTGGAAGGATAAAGGGAGGATAAACTATGAAATCATTATGCGGTGCAGATTGCACAAATTGTCAGTGGAATGCAGGCTGTAACGGCTGTTCAGACGAGAAATGCTTTATCGCAAGATACATAAAGCTTGATGGCATAGAAAAATATGAAGAATTCAAGCAGACTTTGATTGATGAATTCAACGGGCTTGCTATTCCGGGTATGACAAAAATTACGGAGCTGTACCCTTTGGTCGGAAATTATGTCAATCTTGAATATACTTTACCAAACGGACAAACGGTGAAATTCCTTGATAATAACAGTATGTATCTTGGCAATCAGGTTGAGTGTAAATTCGGAGAAGGAAGATGCTTTGGTCTTATTTCAGGAATGGATTTTCTTCTTGTAGCTGAGTATGGAGAAAATTGCTCCGACGCAGAGTTGATTATGTACAAAAGAAGATAAGGGATACGATATGATTTATAAGCTTGAAAACAAAATGTGGCAGGCGGCAAAGGACGGCAACAAAATCAAATTTGCAGGGCTTGTTTCCGCTGATGCAGTTATGGTCTGCGGCGGTTATCGCTGCACGGGTGCAGAATATGCCGGATTTATCAGCAATTTTGGTATTTCCGATTTTGAAATTACCGACTTTGAAATTGTGCACGAAACAGATAAGTCAGTACAGGTGCATTATATTGTAAAAACAACAGCTGACGCTCCCGAAAATGCGGATTTGGCAGGAACTTTTCACGTTACTTCTACTTGGACAAACCTTAATGGTGAATGGGTGCTTGTGTTCAATATGGATTCGAGGATATTATGATGAACAAAGCAACACTATTTAAAGAGTTTCGTAAAATAGGTATAACAAAAAGTATGGAGCTTGAAGTTCACAGTTCCCTGAGTTCATTCGGCTTCGTTGATGGCGGTGCGGAAGCAGTGATTGAGGCTCTTATTGAATGCGTCGGGGAAAATGGGAGTATTTTTATGCCAGCTCTTCGATTAAGTTCGGCGTTAGAGTTGACCGAAGAGGATAAAAATATGGGGATTACCACCAAAATAAAGGTGCTTCCTGAAAAAGCAGAAAGAACGGATATGGGAATCATTGCGGACACATTCAGATTAAGAAAAGATGTTGTTACAGGAAGTGGTATAATAAGAACTTCCGGATGGGGCAGGAATGCACAACAAGCTATAAGCGGCGGTCTTGATTATGTTATTCATAACGGCGGAAAGGCATTATTGCTGGGCGTTGATATTTACAAACTGACAGCTATGCACTATGTTGAGGATATTATGCCGAAAGAAATAAGAGATATATTTGCTCCGAATGAAAAAATATGCAGTAAATATCCACCCGATGAATGGTTTATAGAAGCAGGTGCACCACCAGTAAAGCCATGGTATAAAATACAAAATATAGCTTATGAAAAAGGACTCATCAAGGATGGTTATATCGGTAACTGCAAGTATATGTTTTTTGATATATGGGACATTGTGAGTATATACAAGGAAGCACTTGAAAATAATCCCTTTAAATTATATGGTTTAGAATAGCGAGGTGCCGAAATGACAGAAATACTTAAAAATTTCCTTGACGAAGACGGCAGACTTACTGCTTATCCGTCAAAAAGAAAAATGAAGCTTTACGCTTTGATTTATCTTGCTCAGAAAATTGACATGAATGTTACTTATACCGAAAAGGAAATAAATGAAATTCTCAATCGCTGGCATACATTCGGCGACCCTGCCACTCTGCGTCGAGAGCTTTACACTCACAGATTTCTTGACCGCAACAAAAACGGCACGGAATATTTTATGGAGGAGCATCAGCCTACGATTGAGGAACTGGAGGCGAAATACAGCTAATGGAAATCTTTGATTATTTCAGCAATGAACAGCGAAGCTGGATTGACAAAATCCGTGCCTGTGATTGGCGTGCTGCCACATTCCTTGCTGATTTGCTTGAACAGAATAAATTTCATAATGTACTCGGCAACGGCAGTCTGTTCATTATGGCTGACGAGGAACAGCTTGTATCTTTTTGCACACTTACGCACAGAGATTGTATTAAAGATGACGACCTGTTTCCGTGGGTAGGATTTGTATTTACTGCGCCTGAATATCGTGGAAAGCGATACAGCGGTGAGGTAATTGAAGCGGCGTGCAAAAGAGCTTTGAAGCAAGGTTTTGACAAGGTTTATCTTGCAACCGACCACATTGGCTTGTATGAAAAATACGGCTTCACATATATGGAAAGCCGTACCGATATTTATGGCGAGGAGAGCAGGATTTATTACAAAGAACTACAATAAAGGAGATAAAATATGATACGCAAAATGCAGAAAAATGACATATCCGCCTGTGCAGAAATTCTCTGTGCGGTTTACAATAACGAAATGTGGCAATGTCGTTGGACAACGGAAACAGGCGTTGCTTACCTTGAAGATTATTTTGATGCAAAGAAATTTGTAGGCTTTGTTCTTGAAGAAAACGGGAAAATTATTGGTGCAATGTTTGCCCACGAAAAAATCTGGTGGAACAACAGCGAGCTTTATATTGACGAGATGTTTATTCTTCCCGAAATGCAAAGATGCGGCTATGGCAGTATGCTGATAAATGCGGCAGAGGAATATGTCAAGGAGCATAAGCTTGCGGGGCTTACTCTCTGCACGAACAAGTACGCACCTGCACCGAATTTTTACCGTAAAAACGGTTTTGTTGACAACGAATATATTATGTTTATGTATAAGGAAAACTGATGAATTTCAGGAATATTTCTCGTTCACCCTATTGTCTGTCAACTTCAGGTTGCGAAAAAGCTGAAAAAGTCAAGCTTATTATGGTTGAATGCTTACATACCCTGTGCTATAATTTTCTCGTAAGCTTACAGTATAAATTTGAAAGGATTATAAATATGAGCTTTGGAAAAAATCTTCAGCATTTACGCAGACTTAATCGAAATATGACACAGGAAACAATCGCAGAAAGGCTTGATGTTTCACGTCAGACTGTTTCAAAGTGGGAGAATGATGAATGCAAACCCGAAATTGAAAAAGCAATAGAACTATGCAATCTTTTTAACTGTACTCTTGACAACCTTTTCCGAGATGACCTCGGTGCTTTTGATGGGGCATACTCAAATCTGCGTATAGAAACTGTTCCCTCGTTCCGCTATGTAATGTACACCGCAATAAGCGTCAATCCTGAGGGCGATGCACTTGACAGAATATATAAAATTGCTAAAGAGAACGGAGATGATAATCCCAAAGTTATCGGCTGGGATTTTCCCTATCTTTCTCAGGAACAGATAAATGTCTACAATATGCACGGCTACACTGCTGCTTGGATTTTGCCTGAAAATATTACTCCTGACGGACTTGAAATTAAGAAACAGAAGACTCAGAAATATGCGGCTGTACATATCGAAAGTCCGTTTGAAAATCCATTTGTAATCATACCAAACGGCTATAAAACTATTGACGAGTATATGAAAATAAACGGCTTAAAGCATGTCTGGGAAGACGTTATTCCTTGTTTTGAAACCGATGGAGAAAGTATGGATATCTATATTGCCTGTGAGTAATGGATTTCTACCGCAAAAACATTTTTGCCGATAACGAATTCGTTATGTTTATGTATAAGGAGATTAAATGCAAGAAATAATTATGAAGCCTATTGGCTACGTTGAAAATAACGTACAGAGTAAAAAAGATGTTTCTTGGGGTGAGGATATTTCAAGAATCATATTGGAAAAGGAATATTATACGGGGTTGTCGGGTCTTGAAGAATTTACTCACGCTATCATAATTTACTATTTGGACAAGGCGATATACAAGCGTGAAGAACATTTACAAAGAAGACCTCAAAACAGAAATGATATGCCATTGGTAGGGATATTTTCTCAAAGAGGAAAAGACAGACCTAATCAAATAGGAATGACTGCTGTTCAGATTGTAGCTGTTGATGAAAAGTCATTAGTAATCAAGGGCTTAGATGCAATAAATGGAACAGCAGTATTGGATATCAAGCCATATTATCCTGTTTATGACAAGAAAGATGCCTGTGTGCCTGATTGGGTCAACCGATTAATGGAGCATTATTTTTAAATGCAGTAAAGGAGAATTAATTATGATGAGATTGGACGGATTCGGCTTATTTGTAAACGATATGGGAAAGATGATACGCTTTTACCGTGACGTGCTTGGCTTTGAAATCAAGGAGGGTGAGGACACCTCAAACGTGTACCTTGTAAAGGATGGCACATTGTTCCTGCTTTACGGCAGAAATGACTTTGAGAAAATGACAAGCCGCAAATATGAATATATTAAGGGTCTTAACGGACACTTTGAAATCGCACTTTATGTTGATACCTTTGAGGAGGTTGACAAGGCTTATGAGGATGCGGTTTCAAAGGGTGCGGTTTCCGTGCTTGCACCTGAAACAGAGCCGTGGGGACAGCGCACCTG
>JAZSHA010000044.1:0-7272 GCA_045533025.1 Oscillospiraceae bacterium | reverse complement strand
TACCTATTGATGTTTTCAAATCCGATGCTGAAAAGTATAAAATTGAAGAAGGTAAATTAAGATTGCCGTTCTGTTCAGCAAAGGGTGTAGGTGTCAATGCTGCAAAGGCAATATATGACGCCGTGCAGGAAGGTGACTTGCTTTCGATAGATGAATTGCAGGAAAGAAGCGGTGCAACAAAATCCGTTATTGAAACTCTGGAAAGCATCGGAGCATTAGACGCTTTGCCTAAATCCAATCAGATATCACTTTTTTAATAAAAACAATTGACAAATCCACTTATATATGGTATTATGTTATCAAGACATCGTGATACTACTTTACTACACTAAAATGATTGAGGGTTAAAAATGAAAAGATATGATTTAATTACTCCCGAAGGAACAAAAGACCTTCTTTTTGAAGACTGCGCTATTCGCCGCAGTATTGAAGAAAAGCTTTCATCAATTTTTGTTTCTATGGGTTACTGCGAAATTGTTACACCTGGACTTGAGTTTTTCGATGTATTCAATCTTAATTCGAGATATTTTCCGCAGGAAAGTATGTACAAGCTTTCCGACAATAAAGGAAGACTTCTCGTTGTGCGTCCTGACTCAACAATGCCGATTGCGCGAGTTGCAGCAACCCGTCTTCGTGACGCTGAATTGCCTTTAAGACTTTATTACCGCCAGAACGTATATCGCAACAAGCCTGTAATGCGAGGCAGAAGCGACGAAATACATCAGATGGGTATTGAGCTTATCGGTTCAGACTCCAAACGTGCTGACCTTGAAGTTCTCACAAGCGCAATTGAAGTTCTTTCTTCCTTTGAAAGTGAAAATTTCCGTTTTGAACTTGGTGATATCGGATTTTTCCGTGAGCTTGTAAATAAGCTTGATACAGATGTTGCAACAAAAGAAGAAATCAGAAGCCTTATCGAGGTCAAGAATTATCCTGCACTCAATGATTTGCTTGACAGCATCGGAAATAACGAAATTACAAACGCTCTCAAACAGCTTCCACGTCTTTTCGGCGGTGAAGAAGTGTTTGATAAAGCTGCAAAGCTTTATACTGACGACAAGCTTAATAACGTTCTTGAAAATCTCCATGGTATTTACAACAGCCTTAAAGAACTTGGTTACAGCGATAAAATTACCGTTGACCTTGGTATTGTAAATAAAATGGACTACTATACAGGTGTTATAATGAAGGGTTACCTTCAGGGCTACGGTGACGCTGTGCTTTCAGGCGGACGCTACAACAAGCTTCTTGCTGAATTCGGCTATGATGTTCCAGCAACAGGCTTTGCTGTAAATATTGATGCCGTTGCGAAGGTTATGAAGCAGATTAATACATATTCAATACCAGTTGCAGACGTAATTGTATATGGTGAAGATAATTGCATTATGAAAGCAATCACTTATGCAAACCAACTCAGAAATGATGGTTTGACAGTTGAAAATTCCGTTTTTGCAACATACGAAGAAACAAAATCATACGCTAAGAATAAGAATATCCCCAAAATTATCCGTGTCGGAAATGACATTGCGGAAGAAACATTATAAAGGAGGTTGTTAAAATGGAAAATACAAAAAGACCTCTCAGAATAGCACTTACGAAAGGTAGACTTGAAAAGGATACTGTCGGTCTCCTTGAAAAAATCGGATACGATTGTACAGCAGTAAGAGAAAAAGGAAGAAAGCTCATTCTTCCTGTAGGTGACTCAATTGAAGTTGTCCTTGCAAAAGCAGCTGACGTTATTACATATGTTGAACATGGCGTATGTGATATGGGCGTTGTAGGCAAGGATACCATTATGGAAATGAACGGCAAGTTCTTTGAGCTTGTTGACCTTGGTTTCGGTAGATGTAAATTTGCTCTCGCAGGTAAAAAGGGAGACAATTTCTATCAGGGCTACAACATCAAAACAATTGCAACCAAATACCCGAACGTTTCAAGAAGCTTTTTTGAAAAAAAAGGTATGGACGTTGACATCGTAAAAATTGAGGGCAGCGTTGAGCTTGCTCCGCTTCTTAATCTCTCCGACGCAATCGTTGATATTGTTGAAACAGGTACAACCCTCAAAGAAAACGGTCTTGAAGTTTTTGAGGATATCGCACCTATTTCCGCAAGACTTATCGTAAACAGAGTAAGTCTTAAACTCAGACAGCAGGAAATTGAAGAGCTTATCAAGCTTATTGAAGAAAATTTGTAATTCGGAGGCTCGATTAAAATGATAAGAAAAATTATAGCTAACGGAAAAGACGAGGTTGCTTTTCTTAAAGAAGTCGAAAAGCGTAACGGTGAAACCGATAAGAAGGTAACCGAAATTGTTTCCGAAATTATTGATAACGTTAAGGAAAACGGCGACAAGGCTGTTCAGGACTATACTCTTAAATTTGACGGTAAGCTTCCTGAATACTATGAAGTACCTCTCGATGTTATTCATGACGCACTTAATGACGCTGACGAGGAATTTGTAAATGCGCTTCTCAACGCAATGGAAAACATTGCAGCTTTCCACCACCGTCAAAAGGAACAGGGCTTTATTGACCCACACGATAACGGCGTAATTCTCGGCCAGCGTGTAAGAGGTCTTGAAAGAGTAGGTCTTTATGTTCCGGGCGGTACAGCTGCATACCCATCTTCTGTACTTATGAACGCTATCCCTGCAAAAATTGCAGGCGTAAAGGAAATTATTATGGTAACACCTCCTCTCAAGGATGGTACACCAAATAAGGATATCCTTGTTGCAGCTTCAATCTGCGGCGTTGACAGAGTGTTCCTCGCAGGCGGCGCACAGGCTGTTGCAGCTCTTGCTTATGGTACAGAAACAATTCCAAAGGTTGATAAAATTGTTGGCCCTGGTAATATTTTTGTAGCAACTGCAAAGAAGCTCCTTTACGGTAAGGTTGATATCGATATGATTGCAGGTCCAAGTGAAATCCTCGTTGTTGCTGATGAAACAGCTGACCCTAAGTATCTTGCTGCTGACCTTATGTCACAAGCTGAACACGATAAGCTTGCTTCTTCAATTCTTATCACAACAAGCAATGATATCGCTGATAAAACTATTGCTGAACTTGAAAGACAGTCCAAGCTTCTTTCAAGACAGGAAATCATCGAAAAATCACTTGCAGATTACGGTGCAATTATTGTAACAGAAACAATTAACCGTGCAATTGAGCTCGCTAATGGACTTGCTCCTGAACACCTTGAAATGCAGGTTGACAATCCGCTCCAGTATATCGGACAGATTGACAATGCAGGTTCAGTATTCCTCGGTAAATATGCTCCAGAGCCACTTGGAGACTACTATGCAGGTCCAAACCACGTTCTTCCAACAAGCGGAACAGCAAGATTTTTCTCTCCACTCTCTGTTAACAGCTTTACAAAGCGTTCAAGCTTCATTTATTACACAGAACAGGCTCTCCTTGATGCAAAGGATGATATTGTTTGTATCGCTGAACGTGAAGGACTTACAGCTCACGCAAACGCAATTAAGGTAAGATTTGAATAATTCCGACAGGAAGGACTTATATAAATGTACGAACTTAATTCAAAATTAAAGAAGCTTGAACCATATGACCCGATTGAGGGCGATTATAAAATCAGACTTGATGCTAATGAGTCATATTTCAATCTTAATGAACAGCTTGGCGACAAAATTTCCGAGGAAATAAGAAAAATCTCTCTTAACCGTTATCCTGACCCAATGGCAAAAGATGCTGTAAAAGCATTTGCCGAGTTATACAACGTACCTGAAAAGTATGTTACAGCAGGTAACGGCTCCGATGAGCTCATCAGTATTATTTCCAGTTGCTTCCTTGAAACAGGTGATAAAATTCTGACTCTTTCTCCCGACTTTTCAATGTATGCTTTTTACAGCAGTATGTATGAATTAAAGGTTGAAACACTGCCTAAGGAATCATCGCTTCAGGTTAATATTCCTAAAGTTATTGACTACTGCAACAATCAGAATATCAAAGCCGTTATTTTCTCCAACCCGTGTAACCCGACATCGCTTGGCGTAAAAAGAGAAGATATCATCAAGCTTATCAAAAACGTATACTGCCTTGTAATTATTGACGAAGCATATATGGATTTTTGGGACCAGAGTATTCTTGATGAGGTTGAAAATTACGATAACCTGATTATCTTGAAAACTTGTTCCAAGGCACTCGGTCTTGCAGGTATAAGAATGGGATTTGCTGTTGCAGGTGAAACAATTACAACTGCACTCAGAAGTGTTAAGTCACCTTACAATACTGACTCAATTTCACAGACAATCTGTAAAACAGTACTTAGTGAAAAGGAACTTCTCAAGAAATGCTGTGCAGAGCTTGTTGAAAGCAGAAGGATTTTACATGCTGAAATTTCTGCACTTGCTAAGAAATACGTTAAACTTGAAAAGGTTTATGATTCCGTAACAAACTTTGTATTTATCAAAACAGCCTACGGTAAGGAAATCTATGAAAAGCTGCTTGAAAAGTCTATAGCAATACGCTATATGGGTAACTATATCCGCATTACCGCAGGTACCAAGGAAGAAAACAAAGCTGTTGTCAAGGCACTTGACGAAATCCTTGACAACATGACGAAAGGGGAATAATCGTGAGAACTGCTGAAATAACCAGAAAAACAAAAGAAACCGATATTAATGTCAAGCTTAACATTGACGGAAGCGGAAAAGTCGATATTTCAACAGGAATAGGTTTTTTCGACCATATGCTTACAGCTTTTGCCGTACACGGCAAAATGGATTTGACTCTGAAAGTTAACGGCGACCTTTATGTTGATGGACACCACACAGTTGAAGATACAGGAATTGTTCTCGGTACAGCTTTCAAGCAAGCTATCGGTGATATGAAGGGCATTGCACGTTACGGTACAGCTTTTATTCCAATGGACGAAGCACTTGGTTTCTGCTGTCTTGATATAAGCAACAGACCATTTCTGGTGTTTGATGCAGAATTCAGTGATGACAGAATAGGTGAGTTTGATACTTGTCTTGCTGAAGAATTTTTCCGTGCATTTGCTTTTAATGCAGGAATAACTCTCCACCTTAAATCTGAATACGGCAAAAACGACCACCATATTGCCGAAGCACTGTTCAAAGCATGTGCACACGCAATCAAGGCGGCAAAGTCCGTAGTAGGAAACGAAATCCTGTCAACAAAGGGAGTATTATAATGATAGCCATTATTGATTACGGCGCAGGAAATATTTTTAGTGTTAAAAATGCCTTTGATTACCTTGGGTATGAATGTAAGCTTACAAATTCTGTAGAAGAAATAAAAAAAGCTGACAGAATAATTCTTCCGGGTGTAGGTGCTTTTCCTGCTGCTATGAATATGCTTAACAACAGCGGACTTGTTCCTCTCATTCATGAGCAGACAAAAATCAAGCCTTTTCTTGGTATTTGTCTCGGTATGCAGCTTATCTTTGAAAAGGGATACGAATTTGAAGAATGTGACGGACTTGGACTCATTTCGGGAGCTGTCAAGAAAATTGAAAGAACTGATATGCCAATACCACATATGGGCTGGAATGAGCTGAAAATTCAGAATGATTGTCCGCTTTTCAAGGGACTTCCAAAAAATCCATATGTTTATTTTGTACACTCCTATGCTGCTGAGTGTAAAGATGATAACGTTGCAGCTTACTGCGATTACGGTGGAAAGGTTACAGCTATGGTACAAGATAACAAGTACGTTTTCGGTGCACAGTTCCACCCCGAAAAGAGTGGCGAAGTAGGCTTACAGATACTCAGAAACTTTGCAGAACTTAATTAAGGATAAGGTGATATAAATGTTAGCTAAAAGAATAATCCCTTGCCTTGATGTAAGAGATGGCAAGGTTGTTAAGGGCGTTAACTTTACAGGTATCAAAGAAGTTGGTGACCCCGTAGAATGTGCAATTGAATACAATAAGCAAGGCGCCGATGAATTGGTGTTCTATGATATCACAGCTTCTCACGAGGGCAGAGGGGTAATGCTTGATGTCGTAAAAAGAACTGCAGAAAATGTCTTTGTCCCACTTTGCGTAGGCGGAGGAATTTCAACAATTGAAGATTTCCGTGATACTCTCCGTGCAGGTGCAGATAAGGTTTCTATCAACTCTCAGGCTGTAAAAAATCCATCACTTATTTCCGAAGCAGCCGAAATCTTCGGAAGTCAGTGCGTTGTTGTAGGTATTGACGCAAAGCGTGACGGTAAGGGCGGTTACGCAGTGTATATTAATGGCGGACGAATTGATATGGGTCTACAGCTTGGTGATTGGGTAAAGGAAATTGAACAGCGCGGTGCAGGTGAAATCTGCCTCAACTCCATTGATGCAGACGGAACGAAAGCTGGTTTTGATATTGAAATGCTTAATTATGTATGTGACCGTGTTTCAATCCCTGTTATCGCAAGCGGAGGATGCGGAAAACTTTCTCACTTTACAGATGTGCTTCAGCAGACAAACTCATCTGCAGCACTTGCAGCGTCACTGTTCCACTTCAAGGAACTTACTGTAGGCGAAGTAAAACAGGAGCTTAACAAGCACAATATCCCTGTAAGAATGTATTGATGAAAGGAATAATAGTATGGGTATGATTGAAGAAACCAACGAGCTTATGCTTGATTGGGAAAAAATAAACAGCATATCAGCCGAAAACCACGTTATTCCTGTAGCTGTTCAGAATATTCTTACCAAGGAAGTAATTCTTGTTGCTTATACAAATGAAGAAGCATTAAAGGAATCAATCCGCCTTAAAAAAGCAATTTTCTGGAGTACATCAAGAAATAAGCTGTGGTTTAAGGGTGCTGAATCGGGGAATACTTTTACACTTAACCATATCTATGTAAACTGTGAGCAGAATTCTCTTGTATATCAGGTAACTCCCGATAAGGGAAATATCTGTCACACATGCTATAACGGTGTCGCAAATAATTGCTATTATCGTGAACTTGATATGGAAACAATGAAGCTTATAAACTTAAATGAAACAAACAGATAAACAAATTATCTGTTAATAAGGAGAATTATTATGACAGTCTATGAAGAAATTTTTGAAGTAATCAAGCAAAGAAAGGCTGATTACGAAAACGGCACAGCTCAGGAAAATTCATATACCTGCTACCTTTTTGATAAGGGTGTAGATAAGATTTGTAAGAAAATCGGCGAGGAAGCTACCGAAACAGTTATTGCTGCCAAAAACAACGATAATGATGAACTGAAAAATGAAATCAATGATTTGCTTTATCATATTATGGTGCTTTGTGCAAATCAGGGACTTGAATGGTCAGA
>JAZSHA010000097.1:0-2223 GCA_045533025.1 Oscillospiraceae bacterium | reverse complement strand
GGTACTTCCGAGGTTGCTGTTATTTCTCTCGGCGGTATTGTAACTTCCCGTTCCGTTCGCTGCGCAGGTGACGCATTCGACGCTGCAATCATCAACTACATCAAGAAGAAGTACAACCTCCTCATCGGTGAACGTACTGCTGAAAATGTAAAGATTGCTATCGGCTCCGCTTTCCCTATGGAGCAGGAAGCTGAAATGGAAATCAAGGGTAGAAACCTCCTGAACGGTCTGCCTGAGAATATCCGCGTAACATCCGCTGAAATCCGTGAGGCACTTGCTGAGCCTCTTTCCAACGTAATCGAAGCTATCAAGGTTACTCTTGAAAAAACTCCTCCTGAGCTTGCGGCTGATATCATCGACCAGGGTATCACACTTGCAGGCGGCGGCGCAAACATCAGAGGTCTTGACAAGCTTATCAACAAGGAAACAGGTATGCCTGTTTACGTTGCTGACTCACCGCTTGACTGCGTTGCTGACGGTACAGGTAAGGTGCTTGAAGAAATCGAAAAGCTCCGCGAGGTTCTCAACGACGACTCCAAGTATTATTAATCATAATTTTCAACATTTACGGGCGAACTATGGCTGTTCGCCCTTTTCAACTTGAAAGCAAGCTTTCAAGTTCGAGGTGTATAAGCTATGGACGAATTTATGATTACAGCGGCACAGATTATCTGTGTAATATGTATGCTTGTTCCTGCGGCGATGCTTGTAATTGGCAGGGTGCGTAAGCGTATATCGGAAATCAATCCGTTTTTCGCAGGACTTGGTATATGTTTGGGTATTTGTCTGATTACATTGTTTGTCTTACCAATTGGCGGTGGCTTTAATTATATATTGATTTTTCTGTTGGCATTGCTGTTGTGTCTGCACAATGCGTACAGATTTGAATTTTACACGCCTGTTCAAACAATTTCTTTTTATCTCGGAACAATGCAATTTGCGTCTTTGATATGTACAGTACTTTCACTTATATCACTTGCTGAACTGAGTGAAGAACACGGCGAACATTGTGATTGCTACTACGAAACACGAGGTGAACTCGGTTCAGCAGAGCAATACATCATTGCCGCATTGATAAGAGCAGTAATTGTCTGCCTTATGACATTGGTGATAAAGAAAATTAATTCGTCAGAAAAACCTTCTGCATTTAATTCTGCGCTGATTTCGACTATAATGTGTATGCCCATTGAAATGTTTATAATCTGGGCGTAATTATTTTAAAGGAAAGGAGAGAGCTTTGTGAAGGACTTTTTCAGAACAACCAAGTTCAAGGTACTTGTTGTTGTTATGGCGCTGGTGCTGGGTGTTATGATTTATTCCGTTACAACGGGCGGATATGCTTCTGACAGTTCTTCCGTGTTCAGAATTATTTTTGAGCCGTTTCAGAAGCTCTCTACCAATATTTCCAACAAGGTTACTTCTACCCTCGATATGATGTTCAACGCTGAAAAATACTACAAGGAAAACATCGAGCTCCGTGAAAAGCTCAATGAGGTTTACAACGATATTATCGACTATGATCAGGTTACCCGCGAGAATGAACAGCTCCGTGTCCTGCTGGGACTTAAAGAGGAGTACAACGATTATCAGTTCTCCCCTCCTTGCACGGTTATTGCCCGTACTACAAATGACCCTTACCACTCATTCACAATCGACAAGGGCAGCAAGGATGGCATTGAGCCGTATGACCCTGTTATAACCTCGTCAGGTCTTGTGGGCATCTGCTATGACGTGTCACGAAGCACAAGCAAGGTGCGTACACTTTATTCCCCTAAGACAGCTGTGGGTGCAACGGTAGTACGTTCAAAGGCTACGGGTATCATTGAGGGTGACTATGAGCTTACCAAAGACGGTTTCTGCCGTATGAACTACATCAGCAAAACTGCTGACCTTGCTGTAGGTGATATTGTTGTTACTTCGGGAAGTGAAACATTCCCTGCCAATCAGCTTCTCGGTACGATTGAGGAGTTCGGTATGGAGGACAGCGGTCTTTCTCAGTATGCTGTTATCAAGCCTGCAATCAACCCCGAAGATGTTTCGACGGTTTTCGTTATTACAAGCTTCAACGGTCAGGGCGGAACTGAAACGGAAGCGGAATAAATGGTGTTGTCCGATGAATATTGATTTAAAACGAAAGAAGGAAAAAAGGAATTCCGTCATAAGATGGTGTATCTACGGATTGCTTATGGCGCTTTCCTATATATATATGACAACGGCGCCGCT
>JAZSHA010000125.1:0-6222 GCA_045533025.1 Oscillospiraceae bacterium | reverse complement strand
GAGTCAGGTCTCGGCAAGGCAATCCTTCTTCAGCTTTCCGATATCGGAACATCAATCAGAAACAACAAGAATTTCACAAAGACAGTTATCAACTACACCGTTCCTGCACTGAGCATTATGCTTCTTGTCGGCGTTGTTGCGGAAAAGACTTCCGCTGACTACGGCGTTTCCGTTGAATACAACGGTCAGGAAATCGGTGTTGTTTCCGAGGAATCGGTTATCAATGACGCTCAGCAGGTTGTGGCTGACAGAGCTACATACTACGATACAGAAAGTGAAACATACATCACTGCTGTTCTCTCCCTGAAGCCGCTCGGCGCACAGGATGAGGTAATCGACGAGCAGATGCTCGCTGACGCTATTCAGGAGCAGATTGATACTCAGGTTGTTGAGGCTGAGGTTGCTGAAGCTCCTGCTGAAGAACCTGTTGACCTGATTGAAAGCACAGAAGACAGAGAAAAGGCTTATGTAATCACAATTGACGGCGAATTCGTCGGCGCGGTTACTGACAATACTGCAATCGAAAAATTCCTTGAAACAAAGAAGGCTGAATATTCCGACGGCGATGTGCTTGAGGTTTCCTTCGACAAGGATATTGAATATACTTACGAAAACTACGTAATGCCGAATCAGATCGTTGATCAGATTGACATTATCGAAAAGCTCGACTCCCTCGTTACCGAGCCTGTTTACTACGAGGTTGTAAAGGGCGATAACCCATGGGACGTTGCAGTTGACAACGGTATGACTATGGACGAACTCAATGAATGCTTCGCTTCCTACAAGGGCGAGGAAATTGAGGATATTACAGAATATTTCCCTATCGGTGCTGTAATTCAGCTCAGCGAAGAGGTTCCTTACCTTCAGGTAATGACCACAAGAGAGGTTGAATACACCGAAGCTATTGATTACGAAATCATCAAGACTGACGACGAGGACATTTACAAGGGTGACTACGAGGTCGACGTTGAAGGTGTTGAAGGCGAAAAGAAGGTTATCGCTAAGGTTACTTACAAGGGCGATAAGGCTGTTGCAACAGAAGTTATCAGCGAGGAAGTTGTTTCTGAGCCTGTAACAGAATACAGAAGAGTCGGAACACGTGAAACAATTACTCCTGTCAGCGAAGGCAGCGGAGGTTCTGGCGTTTACTTCTGGCCTGTTGATGGCGGTTACATTTCTGCATATATGGGCGACGGCAGAGGTCATAAGGGTATTGATATTGCTGCTCCTTACGGCACTCCGATTTATGCTACAGAATCCGGTACAATTACTCAGGCTGAAAGCGGCTGGAATGGCGGCTACGGTACTTGCGTAAGAATTGAACATGACAACGGTGAGGTTGCTATGTACGCTCACATGAGTTCACTTGCTGAAATCAGCTATGGCGATTACGTTGTAAAGGGTCAGCTTATCGGTTATGTCGGCAGTACAGGTGACTCCACCGGTAACCACCTCCATTTCGAAATCAGAAATTCTTATGGTTCATATGAAGACCCTCTGGATTTCGTTTCACAGTATTAATAAAAACATTAAGCCATTTCTGCTTAGCAGAGATGGCTTTTTTATTGGCGGAGTTCATCTGTCAGCGGCATGCTGAAAAGCTTCTGCGAATGATGACTTTTCAACATTGGTGAAGCTGTACAGGTGTTGAAAATGTTGAAAAACGTGTTGAAACGACGTGTTTTAGGGGTATGGTTTTCCACAAGAATGTATGTTTTCAACATTTTCAACTGTTTTTTCAACATTTCGTATAATTATACGGTCAGTTTTTGGCGCTTTACATCAGCTTAACCAAAAAAACAGAAAAGATTTGTTGATAAAAAGAATTGATTTTTTCGTTGCGATTTCAACGGCTTTTCACACGATTTACACATAACAGGGGTAATATATAACTGTACTCAGAAAGAGTATCAATCCCCCAAAAGCTTTTATATGCAGACCTGTTACCCCGCAGGTCTGTCAGGTGAAAACCATATAAAAGACCGCCATAAGCTGTTTACCCCTACAGCTTATGGAACCCCCAATAATCCTATATCATGATCTTCGGCTCTGCCTTTTACCCCTAAGGCAGAGCCACTTTCTTTTTATTCGTATATACTTGAAATCAGTCGAAAAATGGGTTATAATTAGTGTAATTAGTATTTTTAAAAGGAGCGAGATTCTATGAACAAGGTTAAGGTTACTATCTGCGGCAAGGAATTCAGCTTGAAAACTGACGATGCACCAAGCTATTTTATCGGACTTGCCAAAAAGGTTGATACTGAAATATACAGAATGGCATCATCTGCGGACAATATTTCCGTACAGTCTGCGGCAATTCTTGTTGCTCTTCAGGCTTTTGACGAGGCTCAGAAGGCTAACGACAGCATTGACAATATCCGTACTCAGATTAAGGAGTACGTTGATGACGCTTGTCAGGCAAGACTTGAACGTGATGAGGCTGTAAAGAACGAGAAGGCTCTCCTTGCAAGAATTTCCGCTCTTGAAAATGAGCTTAAAATCAAGAAGATGAAGAACGATATTGATGAGCAGCTTACTCTTGACGGTACAAAATCCAAATGAAAGAATTTCTGAACAAACCTGAGCTTCTTGCACCTGCGGGAAGTATTGAAAGTATTTATGCGGCGGTACGGTGCGGCGCTGACGCTGTTTATGTTGGCGGAGCACGCTTTTCTGCCCGTGCCAATGCAACAAACTTTACCGATGAGGAACTTTTGCAGGCGGTTGAATACTGCCATCTCCACGGAGTAAAGGTGTACCGTGCGATGAACACGGTTGTGTTTGCGGAGGAAATGAAGGACTTTCTTGCGGCAGCAAAAAGCTCTGCTGAGATTGGTGTTGACGGACTTATTGTGCAGGATATCGGTGCGGCAAGACTGTTACGTGAAGCTCTGCCTGATATGAAGCTGAACGCTTCTACGCAGATGACCATTCACACTCCCGAAGGTGCACGGCTTGCTAAGGAAATGGGATTTTCCAGAGTTGTTGCGGCGAGAGAGCTTTCCCTTGAACAGCTGAATGAAATGACCAATACAGGTATTGAAATAGAAGCTTTCGTTCACGGTGCACTGTGTATGTCCGTTTCGGGCCAGTGCTTTATGAGCGCAATGATTGGTTCACGAAGCGCTAACAGAGGAATGTGTGCACAGGCTTGCAGACTCCCTTTTTCTGCAGTCGGCGGCAAGGAACGTTATGACTTGTCATTGAAGGATTTATGCGGAATTCCTCAGATTGACAGGCTGAGTGAAATCGGTATTGCTTCGCTGAAAATTGAAGGGCGAATGAAGCGTGCGGAATATGTTGCGGCGGCGGTTACAGCTTGCCGTGCGGCGCTCGACGGAAACGAGCCTGACCTTGACACGCTGAAAGCGGTCTTCTCACGAAGCGGCTTTACGGATGGTTATCTGACGGGAAAGCTTGGCACGGAAATGTTCGGCTACAGAAGAAAAGAGGACGTGGTTTCGGCGGAGGGTGTTTTCCCTGAACTGCGTGAAAAATACAGAAAAGAAACAAAGGCGGCGTCTGCCGACTTTTGTGCATATATAAAGAACGGCGAGCCGTCACGGCTGGAAATGAACTGTAATGGGATAACAGTTTCAGTTGAGGGTGCTGTTCCCGAAGTGGCGAAAAACAGACCTGCTGACAGGGACTATATTGCACGTCAGCTTGATAAATTGGGTGATACAGTTTATACTATAAGTAATATTTCGGTAGAAATCGACGGTGGGTTAATGATGTCTGCTTCTGCAATCAATGCTTTGCGACGTGAAGCTGTTGAAAAGATGGATGCGGCACGCATCGAAGCGGCGAAGCCCGAACATCGTTACAACGAGGTTGACCTCAGCTTTAAACGTGAGAACCGCTACCCTGCTAAAATCCGTGTGAAGATTTCTTCTGCGGAACAGCTTGCAGGTGCGGCTGAGGCTGATGAAGTTGTTGTACCGCTGAAGCTTTGTAACAAGGTTGCTGCGGCGGATAATATAATCGTTGAACTGCCGAGATTTATTGATAATGAGGAACTGCTGAAAAAACAGCTTGAAGCTGTAAAGCAGAACGGATTTACGCATATTATGTGCACTAACCTTGCGCATATTTCTCTTGGCAAGGCGCTTGGGTTTACTCTGCATGGCGGATTCGGACTGAATATTGTGAGTCCTTACTCTGTAGAAACAGCGAAACAACTGGGACTTGCTGATATTACGGCAAGTTTTGAGATGAAGGCTTCACAGCTGCCGAAAATCTGCGGCAACATTCCTGTGGGAGTAATCGGATACGGATACCTGCCTGTTATGCTGACGAGAAACTGTCCCGTTAAGCAGGTGGTAGGCGGCTGTAAAAACTGTACTGGCAGGCTTACTGACAGGACAGGACGTGAATTCAAAGTGAAGTGTGACGGGGTATCCTGCGAAATTCTCAACAGCGACCTGCTGATGATGAGTGACCGTATGGACGAAATCTGCGCTGATTTTGTACAGCTTGATTTTACAGATGAGACTGCGACGGAAATCAAACGTGTTATAGGCTGTTACAGAGAAGGAAGAAAGCTTTTGGACAACGGATTTACCCGCGGACTTTACTACAGGGGCATTGAATAGGAAAGGGATTGATTGAATGACTAAGGATTTCAAAAGAACAATAGCGTTTCTGCTTTTTCTGCTGGCAGGAATTGTGCTTGGAACAATTCTCGGCAGACTTTGCGAGGGAGTTTCCTTCCTTTCGTGGCTGGCATATTCAATGTCTGTGGGACTTGATACAGCGTCCCCACTGGTGCTGGATTTAATCGTGTTCAAAGTTGCTTTCGGTTTCTCGCTTACCGTCAACACGGCGCAGATTATATGCATTATTGCGGCGCTTCTGGTTTACAACAAGACTTGCAAGAGCCTATAAAATTGTACGAAAAGCACGGGAGTGGTGTCCCCTCTGCCAATCCGCAACAAACATTATTGAAAAATAAAGTTTGTTGCACGGTAACAAAAAATTGTACGAAAAGCACGGAAGTTACCGTGCTTTTTTTACTCAAAAAAACAAAATTTACAAATTGGTGAAAAATTTGAAAAAGAACTTGTAGAGCGTGCTTTAAAGTGATATAATATTAAGGTAGCATTTTTCAAATTGATTTTGTTTAAATAAATTGCGTCAGAAAGGATTGTTTTAAATGTTTACAAAAGAAATCGGTATCGACCTCGGTACTGCGAATACTCTGGTTTATATGAGAGGAAAGGGAATCATTATCCGTGAGCCTTCCGTTGTTGCTGTTGATACAAGAACTGACCGTGCAAAGTACGTTGGTCAGGAGGCTAAGGACGTTATCGGACGTACACCTGGCTCTATCGTTGCTGTAAGACCTCTTAAGGACGGCGTTATCGCTGACTTTGAAATTACTACAACTATGCTTCAGGAATTCATCAAGAAGGCTCTCAAGGGGTCTCTTTTTTCCAAGGCTCACGTTGTAATCTGTATTCCGTCAGGCGTTACAGCTGTTGAAAGACGTGCTGTAAAGGAAGCTGCTGAAAATGCAGGTGCTAAGAAGGTTAACATCATCGAAGAACCTATGGCTGCTGCAATCGGTGCAGGTCTCCCTGTTTCCGAACCTCAGGGCTCTATGATTGTAGACATCGGCGGCGGTACTTCTGAGGTTGCTGTTATTTCTCTCGGCGGTATTGTAACTTCCCGTTCTGTTCGCTGCGCAGGTGACTCCTTTGACGCTGCAATTATCAACTATATCAAGAAGAAGTATAACCTGCTCATTGGTGAACGTACAGCTGAAAATGTAAAGATTGCAATCGGCTCTGCTTTCCCTATGGAGCAGGAAAGCGAAATGGATATCAAGGGCAGAAACCTTCTCAACGGTCTGCCTGAAAACATCCGTGTAACATCTACAGAAATCCGTGAGGCACTTGCTGAGCCTCTTTCCAACGTAATCGAAGCAATCAAGGTTACTCTTGAAAAGACACCTCCTGAGCTTGCAGCTGATATCATCGACCAGGGTATCACTCTTGCTGGCGGCGGTGCAAATATCAGAGGTCTTGACAAGCTTATCAGCAAGGAAACAGGTATGCCTGTTTACGTTGCAGAGTCACCTCTCGACTGTGTTGCTGACGGTACAGGCAAGGTGCTTGAAGAAATCGACAAGCTCCGTGAGGTTCTTAACGACGACTCTAAATATTATTAATCATAATTTTCAACATTTACGGGCGAACTATGGCTGTTCGCCCTTTTCAA
>JAZSHA010000107.1:0-2692 GCA_045533025.1 Oscillospiraceae bacterium | reverse complement strand
GGGAGAATCCCTTTCAATCGAAAATCAGAAGCTTATCCTTACAAAATACGTTGCCGAACAGGGCTGGAATATTGTTGACACCTATGTCGATGACGGATTTTCGGGAACTGATTTTAACAGACCTGCTGTCACACGCTTGCTTGAAGATGCCAAAATGGGAAAAATCAACCTTATTATTGTTAAAGACCTGAGCCGTTTCGGCAGAAACTACATTCAGGTCGGACAATACATAGATTACATTTTCCCTACTTACAACATTCGTTTCATTGCACTTAACGATAATGTTGACACACTTAACGCCAACAGCACCGCTATGGATATGATGCCGATAATGAATGTTTTTAACGAGTGGCACGCCGCTAATACCTCCAAGAAAATCAAGGCGGTTATCGAGGCAAATTGCAAGGCAGGAAAATATCGTGCAACAAACGCTCCTTACGGTTATGTAAAAGGAAACGATGAAAACAGACTGCCTGTTCCCGATGAACCTGCGGCAAGCGTTGTTCGGAAAATGTTTGAAATGCGTTCGCAGGGAATCAGTCCAAGACATATTGCCGATATGCTCAATGAAGAAAAAATCCTTACCCCGTCGGATTATCTCTACGCAAAGCAAGGGAAACCAAATCCTCGCAAGACTACACATCTGTGGTGTGCGGAAAGAGTAAGAAAAATGCTTCAGAATCCAACCTATCTCGGTCATCTTGTGCAAATGCGTACCACAACGGTTTCGCACAAAAATCACAAGCTGATTAAACGAAACGAGGAAGATATGGTTGTGATAAAGAATACCCACGAGCCGCTTGTTTCGCAGGAGATGTGGGACAAATGCAGAGAGATGGATAATTCAGTAAGTCAGGGCAAGCGTGATAAGCACGGCGAGATTATGCCGTTAAGCGGTTTAATGTACTGTGCTGACTGCGGTGAGAAAATGCGGCTTGGCTGGAATAATACCACAACAGGAAGTAAGAAAAAGCCGAGAAAATATCTTCGTCACAATTATCAATGCGGTGCATACAGCAGATACGGAAAATTTTACTGCACAAGTCATCATATTAAAATGAAGGACATCAATGCTATTGTTCTTACAGATATTCGTATGATTGCAACACTTGTTGTTGAAGATGAAGAAAAGGCACGTCAGCAGTTTTTAGTCCAGAAGGAGCAGATAAATTCTCATCAGACGGAAATTGAACATAAGCGGTTAAGAGACGGAAAGTACCGCCTTGAAGAACTACGCAAGCTGATACCGTCAATTTATGAGGACAAGGTACTTGGAAAAATCCCCGAAGATGTTTGTGTAAATCTCTTGGAAAAGTATCAGGCGGAGCAGAATGAATTGTCCGAGGAAGTATCGGAACTTGAAGCAAAGCTGTCTGCTGTCAAACAGGATAAGGATGATGTTGAGGAATTTATCCGCCGCTTGAAGAAATATACCGATGTTCAGGAGCTTACAAGGGAAATGGCGCTAGAGCTAATTGAGTATGTTACGATTGACGAATATTCCGCAGATAGACCGAGGGATATTCATATTTATTATAAGCTGTTAGACAAGCCGCTTTTAAATAAGCTCAGGCTCGATACGGCAAAAATTGAAAAACCGCTTGATTAAGCGGTTTGAAGGGATATTAGTATTGTGTGACCTTTTGAGATGTTGAATACTTTGAAGATTTATCATCACGTTATCGAGGAACATAAGCATTCTGCTGTTATGAAGCTTGATGATTTGTATTGAATGCAGAAATCCCAGCAAACGACTTTCAGGCTGTTTGTTGGGATTTGTTTTTCTGTTCTAGTGTCTGTGAAATTATTCTGAGATTTATCGCCGACCAAATTATTGGTGTAGGTTGTTCTGATTGTTGTGTCAGACATTGTTGTTCACCTCGATTATTTATTCTTCCAAATAATCAAATTCTTTTGACATTGCCTTTTCTTTTTCTTCCTCTGACAAAGAATTCAAAAAATCTTCAACAGCTTTATTTTGTTCTTCGTCAGAACCGTCAATAAAGCTTATTCTATTTTCTTTCACTCCATATCACTCCCGATTTAGTTTTTGTAAGAAACGTTTTTACAAATAAATCCTTTTCTTTTTGGATACCATTGATTGCAACTTTTTTATAAAGGCGCATATATTCTTTGCGAACGCTTAAATAGCCGCCAAAAGCAAAAGCTACTTCATTATTATTTTTGCTTCTTGAATATTCTAACAGTTCCTTGTGTTGTTCTTTTATTTTTTCGCATTGTTCATCAGTGTATCCGTTAATGTGAACAAGTGGAACACGTTCAATAGAATTATCAGAAATAATTGTAATAGGCTTTTTACTGTTTTCTTTTATTATACCTTTTTTGCCACCTTATTTCAAGCCATTTTCAGCTCTTTCCTCTTTCATACCACTCTTGATACGTCATTCTTGTTTTTTTCATGCGCATAAATTCCACATATAACTTTGTTATGCCTGTATTTGAGCACGCTTATAAAACCTTAATATTGTCGGATTACCATATATAATATCGCATTTCGACGATATCGATAATAAAACGTCGAAAGTTTCGACGAAATTTTATCGAAACTTTCAACAACGACTTGTCGAGGTGCTGCAATTTATCGAAAAAGAGGTTTATCGCAACAGGGTAAAGCTTGGACTTGATAATGTGGAATAAAATATTCTGCTATGGTGCAGTTGATTGCATCTAT